>JAYVXK010000224.1:0-7717 GCA_043785265.1 Myxococcales bacterium
CCGTCATCGCGAGCATGAAGCAGTTCGGTCTTGGCAATGTCGAGTTCGTTCTCGCGCTCTGCCAACACTTCGGCAAGTCGAGCACGCGCACGCTGCGCACGACGCGCCTCTCGACGGAGCAGCACTTGATCGCGCGCGTCTGCGATCGCCATCGCAGCCTGACTCGCCAGCAGTCTCACCCACGCGCGCTCGCGTTCACCAAACGCCCCTTTTCTAGCCCGATCATCGAGGTACACGACGCCGAGAGTTTCGCCACGAGCGATCAGCGGCACGGCGAGAACACTGCGCAACCTCAGCGCATGCACAGACGCGTGGACGTCTCCCAGAGTCGTCAGTGCGTCGGTCGCGACCACTGTGTCGCCTGATTCCATCGCGCGTTTGGCGAGAGTCATCGAGAGAGCGAGTTGGTCGCCACGCAGATCTTCGCGCGCGAGATTTCGTGCCGCACGCGCCGCGAGTTTGCCATCAGGAGCGCGGAGCAAGAGCAAGCCTCGCTCGACACCAGTCCACAACACGAGCGCGTCGAGCACTTGTTCGAGCAGGGGCTTGAGACGATCGCGCATCGCAAGTGATCGGACGATCGCCTCCAACTGGGCAATTTGTGCGGGTGCCAGAGCATTGGCTTCGCTCGAAGGAGTCTCGATTCCCTTCATCCATGCAACGCGATCGAGCGCCGCAAGGTGCTCTGCGGGGGTCGTGCGCAAGAGTTGCTCTGCAGCGGCGCGCCGCTCGGCTTCGAGTCGCTGCGCGGCTTGTCCGTGACCCACACGTGCTGCGAGCAACGCTCCCGCCGCGAGCGCAGGGCCGCGCGCCCACAACTCCGCTTCGGTGTGCGCCACGCGCAAGAGGCCCTCGAGGACCATCGCACCTCCTTCGATGGATCCCTTTTGCGTCAAGGCACGCGCGCGTGCACCCCACCATTCGCATTGCCGGCTCGGCGGTAGACTTAGAACTTGATGATCGAGGACCGCCACTTCTGCGTCTGTGATCTGATCAGTCGCCCACACCAAAACGCGCACGGCTGCGCGCACGCGATCGTCGAGACCTGCATCGCGGAGCTCGTTTTTTGCGGCGATCGCAGCGTTTTGAGCGACGATGTCTCCAGGCTCGCGCGACTCGACGAGGGCCCATCGTGCGTAGGCGCGCGTGCGAGGGTCGTGTTCTGCGCGCGCGATCACTTCGCGAGCGGCCTCGTCTGCCGCGTGCACAGCGCCAACCGTGGCGAGTGTGGCTGCGCGCTGCAACCAGGCTCGCGCGCTCTCTGTTCGCTTGCCGAGTCGATCCAACAACAAGGCCGCGCGTGTGGCGCTTTCGAGCGCGCGGGTCACGTCACCACCATCAGCCGACGCGGCAGACTCTCCCACGAGGTAGGTTGCTTCTTCGAGCACCGCGCCGCATCGACGAGCGAGGTCGACCGCAGTACCAAACGCGCTCGCGCTCGCCGCCGATCGACCCGCCGCGTGCTCGAGCATTCCCTTCGTGCCCCATGCGCGAGCACTGGTGAGATCGTCAGTGGAGCTCGCGAGCGCAGTGGTCACGGCTCGCAGGCCGACGTCGATCGAGCCTTTTTTTAGGGCGATCAACGCGCGGACTTCGCACGCCGCAGGATCGACTGCATCTTGCAGTGTCGCCTCGGCTCCTTGCAGATCGCCCATGTCCCAACGGCACCTGGCGAGCACGGCGCGCGAGAGGTTGTCACTTTCGTCTCGCTGCAGCGCAAGCTCCGCGATGCGCGTCGCGCGTTCTCGGTCGCCTCGTCGGCGAGCGATGTCTGCACGCAAACCATCCGCCGATGCGGGAGCGCGTTCGAGCACGAGCCATGCGCCCGCCGCATCTCCTGCGCGAAGCAACGCGCGAGACAGGTCCATCGCGACACTCGGCGACATCGCCCCGGTGAGCGCTTGTTCTTCTGCGAGTGCGAGCGCACGCGTGTCGGGCCTTGCCTTCGCGAGTTCACGCACGACCCAAGCGATCTGCTCGGCACCCTGTGGCACCGCCGCCACGACGCTCGAGTGACCTGCCAACACTTCGGGCAGAGTCCACGCGGCAGGATTCGTGTCGCGAGCCAACTGGAGCAATCGGTCGGCAAACGCGGCTTCGTCGCCCAGTTCTGCAGTCGGCCACTGAGCGGCCGCTGGACCCACGAGCGCCACGAGCCATCGTGCCCGCGCGATCGCCGAGGACGGCCCAATCACGCCACTTGATGCACGCAGTTCGATCTTGTGCCGCAGTGCGATCGCCTCTTCGATCCACACGCGAGGAGTGCCGGTAAGTGTGTCGTCGATGGTGGCTGCGTCGGCGACCTCGAGCGATCGGACTGACAGGTACGCACGACGCACCCACTCTGCGCGCGCCAGCACTTCATCGCGCTCGTCTCGCGCCAGGCCCAGCTGACGAGAGGCGCGATCGGCGATCCAGGCGGCAGAGGGGCGCGCGCCGGGCGACGGTGAGAGCATGAGAGAGACCCAAGCGCCGATCTCGGAGTGCGCTTGCATCGCGAGAACTGCCGCGCTCGCGAGGTCTCTCGCGTCTCGCAATTCGGGCTCGATGAGTTCGGCCAAGACGAGCCCAAGCGAGAACACGTCACTGTTTGGCCCACTTTCACCATGCGTGAGCAGCTCGGGTGACGCGTATCGCAGCGTGCCGCCTTTGGCGCGCATGGCTGTGCCCGCGAGACTGAGATCAATGAGCGTTGCGCCGCGATCGTCTGCGGCATCGCGTCGGGGTTGATGCGCGTGGACGAGAACGTTGTCTGGTTTGACATCGCCATGCCAGACGCCTGACGCGTGGAGCTCCGCCAGACCACGACCCACCCCATGCGCCACGACTGCTGCGAGACGCGCTGTGTTCGAACCACGCTCGTGCCCAAGCGGCTCACCTTCGACCCAGGCGAGCACGGCATAGGCGTGTCCGTGATCCGTGCCAGCATCCAATAAGCGCGGACCCCAACGACGCTCGAGCGATGCGATGAGCCGCAGTTCCTCGCCCGTGTCGGTGCTTCGATAGACTTTGACGGCCCCCTGTAAACCGGAGGTCTGATGGCGACCGCGATGCACCACTGCCGCAGCGCCCGATCCGACCTCCGTTTCGAGGACCCACGGACCAGCCAACTTTGGTGACTCTACACGTTTTGCCGCCACATCATCAATATGGCCGCGTCGACGCGGAACCGTCAACGATCTTGGCAGCCCGCTTCCGACGTCTGCCTAGAACTTGATGCCGTTTTGCGCCCGATGCTTCCACCACCGATAGGCGAAAACGGCCGCCGGCACCGCTCCAACCGCTGCCGCGATCGGTCCAATCACCACCCCTAGACCCACCACCGCCACAGTCGCCGCGCCCGCGACGACACCTTTGCGCTGCGAGTCCGCCAACACCTCTGACCTCGACTTGCTCATCACCAGAACCTAACACCGCATTCGCCGGTTGCCAGCCGTTGCACATCGTTGGGGGTCATGCGAAAGCATCCAGCTATGAGAGTCGTCATGTTTTTGGTGTGTCTGTGTGTCTCGTGCGGCCCTCTGCAAAATTCTGCCTCGCACGATCCGCTCAAGTGCGAACGCGATCCCAACTGCGCATCCAAGAACTCGCGCGCGAAAGACTGCTCGATGCAGTGTGTCGACAACATCGACTGCATGCATATGTGCGAAGAGACTCAAGGCCACCGGTAGGAGCCGGGCGTTTTTCGCCGATACCGGCGCGGGGGCGGCGGCGGGAATCGTCTCCGTACAGGAGTACGGTTCCTCATCCCGTCTTGCCCTCGCTTGGTCTCGGCGAAAACCGCACGACTCCTACGGGGCTTAGTGGGGGAAGAGATTGCTAGGTTTAGTGGGGGAAGAGATTGCTAGGTGGGGATGGTTAGGCGGAAGCTGGCGCCGCCGAATTCGCTTTCGCCGACGGTGATCGCGCCGTGGTGTGCTTCGGCGATGCCGCGGGCGATCGCGAGGCCGAGGCCGGAGCCGCCGACCGCGCGCCCGCGATTGCCTTGTTTGTAGCGGTCGAAGATGGTTGCGCGCTCGGACGGTGGAATGCCGGGACCCGTGTCGGCGACTTCGAAGGTGAGCTCGCCTTTGGCGGAGGAGAGTCGCACGCGCACTCTGCCACCCTTGGGTGTGAACTTCAGCGCGTTCGCGACGAGGTTGTCGATCGCTTGTCGGAGCTTGGCTGCGTCTGCACGCACGTGCGCATCGAGCTCGCCTTCGAACGCGAGAGTCACACGACGACGCGCCGCGATTGGAGCGAAGACGTCGACGGTGGGTTTGAGAATCGCGCGGGCGGTCGTGTCCCGAGGCTCCACCGAAAATAGACCGGCTTCGAGTCGACTCGCGGCGAGCACGCCATCGACGAGACGCGCCATGTCTGCGCACAGCGTTCGCAAAGTGCTGGTCGCGCCTTTTCTCTCTTCAGGAGAAAGATCTTCCGCTTCGATCACCTCTGCGAGCAGGCCCAGAGAGCTTAGAGGATGCCGCAAATCGTGCACCAGCATCGCGATGTGATCTCTTCGCTGTGCCTCCACCATTCTCTTCAAGCGAAATGTTTCGATGGCTGCGCGCACACGAGCGACGAGCTCTCTGCCTTCGATTGGTTTGGTCAGGTATGCGTCGGCACCTTCGCGAAGCCCTGCTTCGATGGCGTGCGGCTCGCGCCGCGCAGCAGTGAGCATGAGCACCGCGGGTCCTCCACCGCGACGCGCGCGCAACTTGCGCAACACCTCCACGCCATCCATTCCTGGCATCGACACGTCGAGCAGCACCAACTCAGGCTCTCGCTCCTCGACCCGCGCGAGCGCGTCCACGCCGCCAGACGCCGTGCGCACGCGGTGACCCTCTTCGGTGAGCAGTGCTTCGTAGAGAGCCACGGTATCGGCGAAATCGTCGACGACGAGGATGTCTCCTCCGCCCAGAAGCGAGTCGGGCGCTTGGTCGCTCATGCGAGCACCTCCTCGTTTTCAGCCGGTGTCGTGATGCGCGCGAGTCTCGGCAAGATCGCGATGAACGTCGATCCCTTGTGCTCCTCCGACGTCACTTCGATGTCGCCGCCAAGAGCACGCGCGAGCCGACGCGAGAGCGCCAAGCCGATACCCGTGCCTGGATGGCGTCGACCATCTCCTGCATCGAGTTGCTGAAAGTCTTTGAAGAGGTCTTTCATGCTGCGCGCCGGAATCCCAATCCCAGTGTCTGCCACGGAGATGCGCGTCTCGACGGCATTCGACGTGAGCGTGACAGTGACTTCGCCCTTGTCGGTGAACTTGATCGCGTTCGACAAAAGGTTGATCACGATTTGCCGCACGCGCTGACCATCCGTCACCATCTCTGCTTCTTCTGGCCCGCTCACGACCACTTTCAGGTCTTTGCCTTGGCGAAGACTGTCCACCTCCGCAACACAGGCCCGAACGAGGTGCGCGACATCGATCGCTTCAAGGCGCACGTCCACGCGGCCACTCTCGGCTTTTGCGAGGTCGAGGACGTCGTTGATGAGGACGAGAAGATGATCGCCATTTCGTTTGATGCGCTCGAGTGACTCGCGCGCGCGTGGACTCAAGTTCTCTCGAGGAGAAGCGAGCAGCAGATCTGCGAAACCCAAAATGGCATTCAGCGGCGTACGGAGCTCGTGGCTCATCGACGCTAAAAACTGCGTCTTTACGCGATTTGCGCGCGCGAGCGTCTCGCCTTGCTCGGCCAAGATCACACTCTTGTCCGTGAGGCGCGAGTGGGTCCACGCATTGTGAAGCGCGAGCGCGAGCTGACGTGCGGCGTCTACTACGAGTTCTTCGCGATCATCGTCGAGCCCCGCGATGCGCCCGATGAGCAAGGCACCTGCGCGCTCTTCTCCCACCGCAATCGGCTGCGCCAGCAACCAAGACACTCGCGCTTTGGTCAATCCCAGGTGCAACTCGGGCGGAAGCTCGCCGAGATCGACTCCCTTGAGGAGTACGGGTTCGAGCTGTTGCATCGCAACCTTCGGGAGCCCCTCTGGATCGAACGAGTCGTGCTGAAGAACGCGCCCGTCCGACGCGATGGCATGCACAGGAATCAAGCGATCCGTGCGATCGAGCAGGAAGACGACGCCCACTTCTGCACGCGCGAGCCGAACGAGGCCACCAAGACCCGCAGCAGCGAGAACCGCGACATCGAGTGTCTTAATCTCGCGCACGAACTCGGCGTATTCGCGCGCCGCTGCGTCTCTCGCTGCAAGCTCAGCGTTCGCGACACGAAGATCGGCGAGCGTGGCTTCGCGATCCGCGAGTGTGCTGCGAAGCGTGGCGTCTTTGTCGATGAGCAACCCAGCCATTTTTGCGAGGCTGCGCCCGACTGCGCCGAGCTCGTCGCGTCGATCGGGGATCGGCGGCATGGGCTCGAGATTGCCCGTCGCCACGAGCGCCTCTTCGAGCCGTGACGCCGCACCAGCCAAATCACGGGCGATCCAGATGCCGCTCGCGAGCGCGATGATGATCGCCAAGATGAGAACGCCGGTGGTCTCGCGTCGCGAAGTGCTCACCGATTCGAACGCGGCGTCTTCTCGCGCATGCGCGTCCGACAACGCGGTGATGCGCAACTCGGTGACGATGTCGCGCATTTGATCGGACTTCGCTTTGCCCGCGTTGGTCATCTCCGAATCGACGGGATCGCCACGCTCGCGCGCGTGGATCTGCGGCTCGCTCACATTGTCGATCCACTCGTGCACAAGTCTGCCAAACGCCGCGACGCGCTCATCCTCGAGGCCAACTTCAGCCGTATTTTGCGCCTCCGTGAGTACACCTTCGAGATCGCGACGCGCGTGATCGTACGGCAACAAGAACGTGCGATCCCCCGTGAGCAGGTATCCGCGCTTGCCAGTCTCGAGGTCGGACATGAGCCGCAGCAACACCTCCGCATCGTCCGCGAGCTTCAAGTCGTGTTGCACGAGTCGTTCAAACTGAGTTTCGAGCTGCTCGTGAGACCCCGCCGCGCGATTCAAACCAAACCCCAACACCGCCACCACCAGCAGCGACGACAACAAAATTCGCCAAAACAACGCACTAGCCAACAACTTCAAGACCCCCGATCATGTCACACCCCCAAAAAAACACCGTCTTTCTCTCCCAACCCCTCCAACCATGCCGCGACAAGCGACGCCCTGGCAGGTAGCAGGGTGGCGGTTTTCGCCGAGACCAAGCGAGCGCTGCGGCGGGGCGGAGGAGCCGTACTCCCGTACGGTGACGACCCCCGACGCAGCGCCCGCGCCGGTATCGACGAAAAACGCCACCCTGCTACGGGCGACCGACCCAGGCGCCCGCGCACGCCAGACCAAATGCGATCGGGGCGAGCGCGAACGCGAAGATGAGCGCGATCGGGGCGAGCATTCCCAACATCACGAGGCAAAGGATGATCGCGAGCGTGGCGGCGAGCGCAGGCTCGAGCAGCGAAGGCAAACTCGACGCGCGCGCGATAAGAAAGCCAGACGCTGGAAAGGCCGCCAAAAGCCCGGATCCCAAGAGGGCAACCGGAGCCGTGGTCGAGACATCGTGCTCGTCGACGATCGAAAAATCGACATGGGCGTAGTGACCAAAAGCGATCGCGCCAGCCAAGCCCACGATCATGGCGCCGATGGTGACGAAGGTTCCATAGAGGATCCAACGGATCATGATCGGACGATCCGCCCGCCGAAGTGCCTCGCGCACGCGTGTGAGACTGGGCGCGCGTGTCAGCGCATCGAACGAGACGATCGAGCCGCGGCC
>JAYVXK010000225.1:0-7709 GCA_043785265.1 Myxococcales bacterium
TCCCGCATTCCTGCGCAGGAGGTCCCTGCGCGATGATGAAAACGCACCCAATGGGGTGCGCCAAAAAAAACCGCTTCGCACGCGAACGCGCGAAAGCAACTCGGACGGCCGTCCGACTCGGGACTAAGCAACGGCTGCGCCAGGCATCGACGCCCGCGTTCGTGGCCAAAAACAGCCACCGTTCTTCACGACGAGGCTGGCCACCTGTCCTTGGGACACTCAACGGGCCACCATGGGCGTCACTTCACCTTCGTGACGTTCTCACCTGGTTGCGCCCGCGCGTTGCTCGTGGCCGACACTTTCTAACAGTGTGCGCCGACCGAAGATCACCTTCGTCGCTATTCCTTGGCTCGCAACTCCGCCGACGCGTCCAAACTGAACGGCATTGGTCCCCGCACCCGCACCCGCACCCGTCCCCGCACCCGTCCCCGTCGGCCCAACCATTGCAGCCATTGGGGGAGGCATGGTTCGCTCAACCTTATTTTTAGGCCTTTTGACGATCGCGGCCTGTAGCGCGGTTGACCCGGGGGTGGATGGTTTAACCAGGGCCCAGCTCGGGATTGACGCCGCAGCGCCCCCCAACAAGGACGGCGGGCCCATCCCTCCTGGCAAAGACGGCAGCGTTACGGACAGTGGAGGTCAACCCGACACGAGCGTCGCCACGACCGATGCGTTCACTGGGACTGGCGCGTACGCGAGTCAGTTGCCTGCGAACAGCGCTGTGAGCATTCACGCAAACAAGGGTGTTGGCGTTGTGCCCGGCAAAGGGGTCGCGTGTTTGAGCTGCCACGGCAATGGTGGGTCTGCGCCTGAGTTCTTGTTCGGCGGGACTGTCTTCAAGGACAAAGCGGGCACGCTCGCCGCTGCCAATATCGAGCTTCGCGTGCGCGGCAGTGACGGCATGGGATTTCTTTCGCACAGCGACATGGACGGCAACTTCTGGTTCCTCAAAGGCGCGAGCGTGCTCGCGACTCCCGCGCTGACAGGCGCGCGCAACAGCGCGACGACCACGCTGATGAGCGGCAACATCACCGACACCAACTGCAACGGTTGCCACACAGGCGGCGGTACGGACGTCGTCCATCTGCCGTAATGTCGAGCCCCTCGGGGTTTGACTCCCGTATGCTCGTCACCGCGTGAGCCGCTTCTTCTCTCTCGAGCTGCTCGACAATCGCTACCCAGCGCTGCACGGGTTGCGTGTGCTCGCGATCCTGAGCGTGGTGCAATACCACGTCACAGAGATCCTATTTTTCGTGGAGAAAATGCCTCTCGCAGGCGCTTTTGTCGCCAGCAGCATGACGATTTTTTTTGGGATGGATCTGTTCTTCGTGCTGAGCGGATTTTTGATCGGCTCGATCCTCCTGCACTCGATCGAAGCGACGACCAAAGCCGGTGCGCTCAAGCGCTTCTACCTGCGTCGCATCTTCCGTACGTTTCCCGCGTACTACCTCTCGCTCATCGCGCTCGTGCTCATTCGCGGGGTGACGAGCAAGCAGCACCACAATTTGCCGCTCGAGTTCACGTATCTCACCGACTTCGTCTTTCCGCTCGACCCTTCGACGACAGTGATGCCATGGGGATGGTCTCTCGCGCTCGAGGAGCAGTTTTATCTGCTCGTGCCGTTCTTGTTCTTCGGACTGCGCCGCATCAAGAGTGATCGCGCGCGTGTGATTCTACTTTCGCTGATGTGGATCTCTGCGCTCGGCGTGCGGCTCTATGTGTTCTTTCATGATCATCCGCAAGGGTGGGAGTTGCACGAGAAGCTGTATTTCAGGGCCTATTCACGCTTCGACACTCTTGTTGCCGGCGTCTTGCTCGCGGTGATTCATCAGCGTTGGAAGGACGACGTGAGCCGATGGCTCGAGCATCCTCGTCATCGCGCGATGCTGCAGGTGCCGGCGCTCGCGTGTCTATGGTTGCTGCTCAAGCCCAACATGTTCGGAGATGGATCTGCGGCGCTCGTCACCATGTTCCTGTGGGGCACGGTCACGAGCGTCATGTACGTGTGCGTGGGGCTCTTGCTCTTGCACGGTGAAGGGTGGCTGCACTCGTTTCTTGGTCGCGACACGTTCCGTCGAATCGCCACGCTTGGGTACGGCGTCTACTTGGTGCACGTGCCGATGTGCGACTGGGTCGTGATGCCGCTGGCGCGCCTGCTCAACCGTCACCAGGTGACGATGATCATCGTGTGGCCGCTTTGTCTCGTGTTGACCATGCTCGCAGCGCTCGCGCTCTCGTATGTGATGCATCTGCTCATCGAGAAGCCATCCATGCGGATCCGGCAAAAAATAGCCGCTTGAGCGAGGTCATTGCGCCACGTCGAGCTGCCCACCAAAGCCCACTGCGGGTGGAGGCGAGTCGCGGTAGCCGCTGTAGACTTCGATCACCCACGTGAGCGATGGGTCGTCCAGATCTCGGTCGAACACGAAACGCAGACGCGCGGGTCCGACCTCGCCCATGTCGATCACCGTCGCGCGCATGCCGCTGATCGCGACTTCGTCTCCTGCATGGAGCGGCACGTCTGGATCGCGAAACAGATCGTTGGGCGTCACTGGAAAAAAACCTGCACCATGAGGGATGACGAGATCGATCGTCCGCGCGTCGAGGCGGAGAATCAATGCGTGTTGAGAGGGAACGAGTGTTCGCCACATCGCGGGAGGACGACCTCGCGCGTCGATCGCCAGAGGCGCAAAGAGGACCGATCCCCATCCAGCGCGCGCCACGATCACATTCGCGTGACTCGTATCGCCAACTCGCTCTCTCAACCACGCCGCCCGCAGCGCGAAGTCATCTGCGGCCAAATGCTGCCCCCGCGTGAGCAAGAACGCCCAAGTGGGTCCGTGCACGAAATGAAAAAAAGTAAGCACCGCAGCGACGACGCGCACATGTTGCATCACCGTCGTGTGGTCCACCTTGTCGGACGAGTACCACGCGCGATCGATCACGAGCGCGATGATGGCCACGACACCGAGCAAGCTCACGGCGATCAGACGCGCTGAAGCCGCGACTGCGAGCAGAGGCACGAGCGAGAGCATCGATCCAAACAACAGCCAACGCGCATCACGACGCGGAACGTCTTGTTGGGCAGCGAGTGTCGCGCGTATCGGGCGAAACACGATCAACACGCACACGCACACGATGAGCGCCAAGATCCACCACGGAACATTGGCGCCAAACTCGTCGAAGTCTATCGTGGTCCACGTGTCGACCATCAGAGTCGCAAATCGGCGTGGCGCGCCGCTCAGGAACACGAGCGGAACGCGCAGCGGGTCGTGATAGAAGCCAGAGCCTGCGGTGCCGTATTTCAGGGCAGATCGCAACGCGAGATAGACAGCGGCGGGCACTGCAAACGACGCGAACGCACCGATGCGTTTTTGCCAACCGAGATCACCGCGGCACAGAGCGAACGCGAGCACATAGCCGCCGAAGCACATGCCGTACTCACCGCCCGCGAGCGCGAGAGAAAAAAACAAAGTCGCGAGCAAGGCGCTGCCGAGCGATCCGTTTGCCAATCGCGAGAGAGCGAGCAGTCCGACAGATCCCAACGTGAGCGACACGAGGACTTCGCGATTGGCGATCCACGCGAGCGGCAGTGCGTGGCATGGCGCGAGCGCGAAGATGACGATGCCAATCCACGCAACACGCTCGGAAAATAGCCTGCGAAACAGCGCACGGAGCACGACGATCGCCGCGGCCCACCACGCGAACGAAATCAGGTGCATCGCCAATGCGTTGTGATGAGTGAGTCGATATTCGGCCCACAAAAGAGACGACGACAGCGGACGAAAGAAGCGCAACTTGTAACGAGGATTCGTCCACCAGGGCAGCAGCCCGCGGTCGACGAGCATGTCTCGCTCAGTCTCGCGCACGAAGTCGTAGAGGTCGATGGGTCCGCGAGGGCCTGGATAGTTGCCTTCGACCATCGCGATCTGAGCGTAGTCATCGAGCCAGAATGGCGCGCTGACCGCATACGAGAACACGAGCAGACCCGCCACGAACACCAACGCCAGAGCGATTCGCGAGCGTCGCACGCGCGTCTCACTTGCGTCGCGAGGGCGAGGCGAGGGCGGCGGCTCGCTTGACGTCTCGTCCGACGATTGACTCATGGAGGCTAAAAATAGCGGGTAACACGCTTTGACGTTGTGCGGTGAGCTTCGAGTCGAGCGGATGATTCTGCTCTCAGAGCAAAGTCGTTGGGCCGCCGTGAATGCTTGTCGTGGCTCATCGTTTGGCGTACATTTCAGGGTACCTGCCGTGAATAAAATCCGCCTTTCTTCTTTCGCGTTCCTTTGTGGCTTCGGCCTCGTCGTTGCTGCGTGCGCCACCTCGGTGGACGAAACCGGCACCCCGCCGACCGACTCAGGACCGAACGCAGACGCAGGCAAGCTCGACGCAAAGGCGAAGACAGACACAAGCACGCCAGTCGACTCGAGCGCGCAATGTCCCTCGCAGTGCACGAGCGATCAAGATTGTCAGAGCGCCTGCCCGAATCCCTCGCAGGGTCTCAACTGCTGCGACACGCAGACGGGCGTTTGCTACGTCGAGTCGTCGTCGACCTGCCCCGAACCGCCGGACTCTTCAGTCGGCGGCGGCTGACCGCTTCACCGCGCGCCGCTTTCGAGCGATGAAGGTGAGCGCCAGGCCCGCGAACCACGCGGATCCTTGGGCCGCGGACGATCCATGCAGACTGCATCCACCCGAACTGTCCGTGGCTGCAGCGCCGTCGCTTGGCTGGCTGGGGCCACCATCTGAAGTGACACCACCGTCGGTCTTGGGGTTTTTGGGGTCGGGCGAAGGGGTTGCGTCGTCGATGAAGTACACCGCGGGATCGCTGCCTTCGACGAAGAACGGGCGCGCGCGCCAGTCGAGACCTTTGGCGACTGCGTAGACTTTCTGCGCGGGCCATTTGACGACCGAAAACTGCCAGGCACTGAGAGACGCTGGATCGATGACGTGCCTGCGAGATGCTCCGTCGATGACCCAAACCTCTGGCGTGCCATCGTCAGCAACCACGACAATGGGCGTTGCTGGCAGGTCTGGCCCCTTGGGATAAGCCGCGATCACGGGATCGGGCTCGTGCGCCACGTCGGTCATGTAGGAGAGCTTCCACGCGGCAAACGATTCTGAACTCGTCACCCAGCGTTTGATGCCATGCGCTGCGTCCACGGGTGGCACCACGGTCGTGCACTTCAACTCGCCTTTTCCGATGAGCGGATTGTCACCATTGCCGCTCGAGTCGATCGCATACACGAACACCGGATGCGCAGTGTCGTCGAGCATCGAGATCGGTGTCGCGAAGTCGTAGCCGTGATCACATGAACCAATCGCGGTGCACAAGTCGGCGCGCGTTTGATCCGCGACCTTGGCGATGGCTTTGGCCTTTGGGTCGCCCGCAGGACCGTCAAAGTAGAAGTGAACCGCGATCGCTTGCGCGGGTGTGTCGGTGTCTTGTGCCCAGCCGGCGATGTGCGTGCAATCGAGCACGTCGAGATAGCCGCGCGGTGCTGCATCCGGTGGACGCGCGTACGCCTCCAACTGTTGCAACGATCCATTGAACTCGTCGCCGTCTACGGCGCCGCCAATTCCAGGCACCGAAGCGTTGTCGGCATATTGCCAAACGTGCCAGTCGCCCCAGCCCGATGGCATGTTCGGACAGTTGACCTGCCAGTTGGCTACCCAAAGATCTGCGTTGACCGCGGGCGCGCCGATCGAATTCCAAAAGTAGGGCGCCGTGTAGATGAGCGGTTTGCGGCCCGTCTTGGCGACGACGTGATTGACCCACGCAACGACGCCATTGGCGATGGTGCTGCCGCTTTGACCATCGGTGACTTCGACATCGAGCACGGGCGGAAGATCGCCGACGCCCAGCGAACCAATCGCCTGCAACACCATGTCCGCCTGCGTGATCGGATTTTCGCTCGCGCGAAAGAATTGGTAGCTCCCGCGGATCATGCCTGCCGCTTTGATGTTCGGGTAGTAGGTCGTGAACTTGGGGTCGACGAACGAACCGTCGCTCACTCGCGCGATCGCAAAGTCGTGACCCGAGGCGTGCACTTGATTGAAGTCGATGTTGCCCTGGTAGTAGCTCACGTCGACGCCCTTCACGACCGCACCTTTGGGGCAGAGCTGAAGTGCGGCGGAGCTTTGCTGCGCGACTTGCTCACGCGAGTCCGGCGCCGAGCTGCACGCGACGACGAAGACGGGGGCGAGCGCGAGGAGAAGTTTCTTGTTCACGAGTCCTTCCAAAGCGAAAACTGTTCCGCGCTTGGTCTACGGCGCGTTCGCGGTGGATCGCTCGTCACGCGCGAGCGGTCGCGATCCATGCGCGCAGCGCCGCGAATGGGCGTCACGCGGCCTCGCGTGCTCCATCGCAGGACCCGCGGTCGATCCAGTCGCCATGGACCACCCCAACTACAGGAGGACGATGATCAGAAGTCGCTGTCGGGCATCGACGGACGCTTGTGACCCGCCCCTGGCTGCATCAGCAAGCGACGGAGTGTCGACGGAGAATAGACCGCGACCCACCACGGCTTCTTCTGCGGTGGGCCTGCTCGCGGAGTCATCGCGCGATCAGGAATGAGCGACGACGTACCGCAGTACTGACACTTGCAAATGCGCTCGCTCGGTTGCAGCGTCAGAGCGGATCCGCACCCCGAGCAGAGGATGGCGAGCGCTGCGGTGCCTGCTTTTTGCTCGAGTCGTGCGGGCGCGCGACCTTGCACGAGATCGGGCGAGATCGCAGCCAGAAGGTCCGGACACTTCGAAAGAACCGAATCAGGGCTGCGATGCATCTCGCTCGCGTTGCACTTGGGACAGCGCGCTTGTGCCATCCCTCGCGCTGGGAAAAGTACGTCGAGTGGAACCTTGCACGTGTCGCACAGCGGATGCCCCGGAAACATTTCGACCATGTACGTTCCGGTCTTCATGCCACCAGAAGCCATGACCATGCCTTCTTGTTCGGCCTTTAAACGTGGGCGTTCATGGCCGATGCGCGGAAACACATCGCGCATGATCGTGGGGATGGCGTCTGCCAGATCATCCCAAGGTTCGTCGAGGTCTTCGAGCCACTCGGTGTCCGGCAACACACCGGGCCACGGCGGAAAGACACGCATGTTGGTCCACAACACGTCACCCACCGCAGCACAGAGCGGAAGGATCTTTTCGTGCCACATGTCCGCGTCGAACTTGCGGTCTTGTTGGCAACTCCCGCAAAAGTATCCACCGTCACTCATCGTGTTGAGCGCAGAGCGATTGCCGCACTGCACGCAGCCGAGCTCCATGCGTATTTGAATCCAATTCGCGCCGCCCTGCGGAACAGGCAGTGACATCGTCGGGCTCGGCGCCCCGTTGCATGCGGCGCACGCCGGCAGCGCAGGCGGCACATTGGCGCCGCACGTGCTGCACATGCGGATGCCGCTCTGCGCGTAAGTTGGCGCGAAGGCGGGAGCGTTCACGACGGGCAACGCGGGCTGCTTACCGCAGCTCGAACAGAACCGAACCCCTTCGGGGTTTTCGGCCCCGCATGCCGCGCATTTCACGCGACCGAGACTACAGCAAACGGCCGCGAAATGGATCGATGATGGGGCTCGGCTCGCGCAGGGACCGCTTGTAGAAGCGAAGCACGATCACGCGCAAAGTTCGCCAGCTTCGAGACCGCCAAACCGATGAAGGCGCGACGGCCGCCTTGAGAATGTGTGTGGACATGATGC
>JAYVXK010000226.1:0-2305 GCA_043785265.1 Myxococcales bacterium
GGCGAGCGGTCCGGTCGGGCTTCCTCCCCACGGCACGGCTTCGCCGTGCACGGGGAGGAGTCGGAGGCTGGGACTCGGGAGCGGCCCGAAGAGGACTCCTTAGGTCTAGGAAGTGGACACTTAGGTTGTGGTGGGCGGCTTCGCGTGCGGTGGCTCTGTTGAGATACTTTACGTTCGCGAGCGGGGGAGCGGCGACGACACGCCTGACGCGAAAGAAGCGCGCCAGCGCGCTCGAGTGACTCGAGACTACTTAGAGATGGGTGGTGCGCTGGCACGCTTCTGTCGCTTGGAAGGGGCATATCGTCGCCGCTCCCTCGCTCGCTCTTTGCTCTGGTGCCTCTTGCCTCGGCAGATGAGGCGCACGCCTACTCCTTCGGAGCAGATGCTCTGGGAAGCGCTGCGAAACAGGCGCTTTTGCAACATCAAGTTTCGTCGACAACATCCAATCGGTCGTTACATCGTCGACTTCTACGCACCTTCCCATCGACTCGTGGTCGAAGTCGACGGCAGCGTCCACGACGACGAACTCGTCACCCAACACGACGCGCTTCGACAAGCCAACCTCGTCACCCTCCACGATCTCAAACTCATCCGCCTAAGCGCCGCCCTCATCACCCACGACCTCGCAACCGCACTCACCCAAATCCAGCGCACCCTAACCTAAGTGTCCCTCCCAATAACCTAAGAGTCCTCTTCGGGTCGCTCCTTAGTCCCAGCCTCCGACTCCTCCCCGTGCGCCGGCGAAGCCGGTGCCGTGGGGAGGAAGCCCGAGCGGACCGCTCGCCCGCAAGCGCAGAGATGCGGCACGCGAGTGACTCGAGGGATCTCCCGATGGTGCTGCATCTCTGCGCGAGGACGTGCGGTCCGCTCGGGCTGGAGGGGCCCCATCTCGCGCGAAGAGAAGTGCACCCGAGTGACTCGACGAATCTCCGGATGGTGCCACATCTCTGCGCGAGGACGTGCGGTCCGCTCGGCCGGGAGGGGCCCCAACTCATGGATCCCAACGTGAAGCTCTACCCGCGTGCGACCAACTTGCTGAGCGCGGCTTCGTCGCCGCGTTCCATCGCGCCCTCTGCTTCGAGACTCACGTGGTCGCGACCCATCGTGGCGATCGCGAGAGTTTGATCGCCTCGTCTGAAAGCGACGGCGCAATCGCGCGCAGAGATGCTCCCGGCGATGTCGATGCGGTCCCACTTTTCGGCGTGACCCACGTACGAAATCGTGACGTCGTAGTGTGCGCTCCAGAAAAATGGCACGGCGTCGAAGCGCTCGCGTCTACCAAGCATGTTGAGCGCGGCGGTGCGGCCTTGCCGTTCGGCGACGACCCAGTGCTCCACGCGAATCTTCTCTCCCGTGCGTGCATCAGGCCATCGCGCGAGGTCTCCTGCCGCGTAGATGCCGGCGAGGTTGGTGGCGAGATGTGCGTCGACGACGACGCCACGATCGAGCGTGATTCCTGCGGTTTCTGCGAGTGAGGTGGCAGGGCGCACGCCGACGCCCATCACGATCAGGTCTGCGGGGACCTTCGTGCCGTTGTCGAGTGTGATAGCGCTTGCGTCGATCGACACGGGCTTGGTTCCAAGGTGAAAGACGACACCGTGTTCTTCGTGAAGCTTTTGAATCGCCGCACCCAACTCGTCTCCCATCACTCGCGCGAGCGGCACGGCGTCAGGCGCAACGACCGCGACTTCGATCCCACGCGCGCGCAACGACGCAGCGACTTCGAGTCCGATGAAGCCTGCGCCGACAATCACCGCGCGCTTCGATTTTGCGGCTCTCGCGATGATCGCGCGACTGTCTGCGAGTGTGCGGAGTGTCAGCACGTGCGGAAGATCGCTCCCAGGCAAGGTCAGTCGAATCGGATCTGCGCCAGTCGCGAGTAGGAGCGCGCCGTACGCGACTGTGGCTCCGTTCGAGAGCACGACCGACTTGTTGGCGACATCGATCCGATCGACTCGCGTGCCCAGCGTGCATGTGATGCGCTGCTCGGCGTAGAACTCCGGAGACCGAAGTGGAAGCCACTCCTCTGGCGCGTTGCCTGCGAGGTAGTCCTTCGACAAGTTCGGGCGATCAACAGGCCCAGCCTCATCGCTCCCGATCATGGTCACGGGGCCTTCGTAGCCTTCGCTGCGCAACGCTTCTGCCGCTGCGTTGCCCGCCGCTCCGGCTCCGACGATCACGATCGAAGTTGGTGCGTGACTGGGGGCGCTCTTGGGTTCGGGTGCGCGCGCATTGAGGACGCGAAGTCTGCCTGCGCGCTCTTCGACATCGAAGCACGTCACCGGCTTGAGCGCGGGACCACGCA
>JAYVXK010000227.1:0-2304 GCA_043785265.1 Myxococcales bacterium
TCGAAGGAAAGCGTGTTTGCTTCGAGGAGCCTAAAAAAGGCCGGTCCGAGGGCCTCTTGTTCGAGAAGTGCCGATACGGTGCGCTCGTTGCCAAAGACGACGGGACCATCGTCGCGGTGGGTTTTCGAAAACTCTGGCCCGCGCTCGCGTCGGTCAGTTGAAAGACGACGATGACCCAACCCATCTCTCTACGCAAAGGACGCGAAGGCCGTCCTCTCTTCAATAGAAACTCCTTTCTGCCAACGACTCGCGAAGAAATGCTCGCACGTGGATGGGACCAACTCGACATTCTCATCGTCACGGGTGACGCCTACGTCGATCATCCGGCGTTTGGCCCAGTCCTCGTCGCGCGTTTTCTCGAAGGGCGTGGCTACAGAGTCGGTGTCATCGCGCAGCCACGTTGGGACGCACCGAGCGACATCGCACGCATGGGCGCGCCACGGCTGTTCGTCGGTGTGTCTGCCGGCAATCTCGACTCGATGCTCAACAAGCTCACGGCGCAAAAAAAGGTCCGCGGAGAAGACCAATACTCACCAGGCGGGCGGACCAACGCGCGACCCAACCGCGCGAGCATCGTCTACGCAAACCTCTGCAAACAAGCCTTTCCAGGCGTTCCTGTGATTTTGGGCGGCATCGAGTCGTCTCTGCGGCGCATCGCGCACTACGACTATTGGAGCGACTCCATTCGTCGATCGATCTTGCTCGACGCAAAGGCGGACCTGCTCGTCTTTGGCATGGGAGAGAGCGCGGCGTGGGAGATCGCTCGTCGGCTCGATGGCGGCGAGAAGGTCTCTGCGTTGCGTGACATTCGCGGCACTGCATTCGTGATGGGGTCGCCTCGCGATTGGGATCCAATCGCCAAGGATGCGAGTCGGTTCGTGCGCGACGGCAAAGTCGTCCTCTTGCCATCGTATGAAGAAGTATTCTCTTCAAAAGAGAAATTTGCGGAGATGTCGCGCGCGTTTCAATACGAGACCAACGCGCACAACGGCAGACCCATTCTCCAGGTGCACGGTCAGCAAGCGGTGTACTTCAATCCGCCAGCACTTCCGCTCACCGAAGGTCAGATGGACGGTCTCTACGATCTTCCGTTCGTGCGCGCGCCTCACCCATCGTATGGCGGCGAGCGAATCCCTGCGTTCGACACCGTGAAGGACTCGATCGTCACGATGCGCGGATGCTTCGGAGGCTGCACTTTTTGCAGCATCACAGAGCACGAGGGACGCATCATTCAGAGTCGCTCCGAAGACAGCGTGCTGCGCGAAGTGCGCGCGCTCTCTCGCATGGAGGGCTTTCGCGGAGTCATTACTGACGTCGGCGGTCCCACTGCAAACATGTATCAGATGAAGTGCAAGGACGACCTGACCGAGCACGCTTGCCGTCGCCTCTCCTGCGTGCACCCTGGCATCTGCGAAAACTTGAAGACCGATCACGGTCCGCTGATTTCTCTTTTGAAGAGAGTTCGACAAGAGAAGGGCATCAAGAAAGTCTTCGTGGCCAGTGGCATCCGCTACGACCTCGCCGAGCGCAGCCCTGAGTTCATCCGCGAGCTTGCCCAACATCACACCGGCGGCCAACTGTCGGTCGCTCCCGAGCACTCGAGTCCCGAAGTGCTCGCGAAGATGAAAAAGCCTCCTGTCGAATCGTACGAGCGCTTCGCTCAGGCGTTTTGCCAAGCGAGCGAAGCGGCAGGAAAAGAGCAGTATTTGGTGCCCTATTTCATCACGGCGCATCCTGGCTCGACGCTCGAGGACACCATCGAACTTGCTCTGTGGCTGAAGGAGCGAGGCATGCGACCGCGACAGGTGCAGGACTTCATTCCGACGCCCATGGCGATCGCGACGGCGATGTACGTGACGGGAATCGATCCGCTGACGGGCGAGCCCGTTTATGTGGCGCGAGATCTCCGCGAGAAGCGGATGATGAAGGCCCTCATCCAATATTGGGATCCGGAGCAATGGCCCACCGCTCGCGATGGACTTCGCAAAGCCAATCGCGCCGACCTTATCGGCAAGGCGCAGCATTGTTTGATTCCGCCAGAATGGGCGACCAGTCGCCTTCGGGGACCGCCGTCGAACTACAACAAGGGGAAGGACCGTGCACGTCGCACGTAAAAGTCTCAATGCAACCGCCGCAGAATCCCTACGGGCAACCTCCGCAGCAGCAGCAACCGCAAGGTTACGGACCGCAAAATCCCTATCAAGCGCCGCAAATGCAGGTCGCGCAGTGGGTGGGCATGGGATGCCCTCGTTGCGGTGGCGGCTCCACTCATCAGCCGTCGTTCACGTGGTGGGGCGGCATTTT
>JAYVXK010000228.1:0-2302 GCA_043785265.1 Myxococcales bacterium
GGCCAGTAGTGCTTCGTGTTGCTCTGGTCGGTCGAGACGATTCCGAACATCGTGTACTGCGGAATCGCCTTCTTCAGCGTGACGGTGACTTGCGCGTGCGTGCCGTTGTTCACGCTCGTTTTGTCGAACGCAAAACTGAGGTACGTCGTGTTCTGTTGGAATTGCGCGAAGTCGAAGCCGCTCAAGTTCCAGTTGGGCATGGGAGCGTCTGAATAGGCGTCGATGTCGACCACCGCAGTGTCGCCGACCTTCTTGAGGATGACCTTCTGTTTGCGCGGAGCCGCTTGAAAGTAGACGGCTCCTGGCGGCGTGACAGGGACGCACGGATCGTGACCGGCTTTGGCGGCCTTGTTCGACCATGAGCGCTGAACGACGAACGAACTCTCTTTGACGCGGTCGTTGTTGTTGACGAAGTCCACGCACAAGTCGCCGACCTCTCCACCTGCGAAGGCCCACAGTTGGTTTTGCATGTAGAAGGTGAGGTTCTGCACGCCGATGTCTGGGTCGGTCACCGCTTCGATGAACTCGTGACTCGCAGACACTGTGGTCGTGGACTCTTTGCTTCCGCACCGCGGCATGATCGCATACGCGGTCGTGATCGCATTGCCGCCTAGCTTGGGCGTGAGATCGACCGTGTTGTGATACGCGCCAAACCCTCCGTTGGAGCAGCCTTGCGAGTTGTCGAGTGTGATGCTGACGCCGCTCGGCAAGTAGATGGCATAGAGCGTGTTGTCGGTGGGGTTTGGAAAGTCAGGATTGGTCGCGAGTTGTTTCTTGATCCAATCCTGCATCGACGACAGACCACCTTGCGACGAGTCCGTGAAGCCCGCGCTAGGAGGTGGGTCTTTGATGACGACGTGCTCACCAGCCGTGCCATTACCGATGCACGGAGAGCCGCCTTTTTCGCAGTATTCTGAGCTGACAGTCGTCCACCAGGGAGTCTGTGTGATGGTGTCGTCGAGGAGTTGCAGTCGGGAGACCATGTTCGGATCATCACTCGACCACGTGACCGAAACGATGTGCACGTTCTGGATGACTCGCCCGCCCATGTTGTCGACGAGCGGCATGGGAGTATGCGGAGCGGGATAGACCGGATTGATCGGATCGGCCGCGTCCGGCACGCTCGTGTCAGGAACTTCGAGCGGTGTGCTCTGGTCAGCGCCAGCATCTGGCTGCGGATTCGTCCCGTCGGCGATGACACTGCCGCCGCACGCCATCGCGAGCACAGCGGGCACTGCGAAGAGAGAAGTGAGCGTTCCCAAGCGAAGTGTCGAGATCATGCAGGCTCCTTAGTAGCAGGCGAAACACACGCGCGCCGCTACGCAAGTGACGATCCACCGGCAGTTTGTCGCTGCACGAGAAACATGGTGCGAGGCTGCACAAGAAGAGGTCGCTTTGGAGACGAACCGTTACTGAAGTCACGCAGCCGTCAGTGGCCGCACGTGTTCAGGCGGCGAGAATGCGTGTGACGCCCTGCGCTGTTCGCGCAAGGATCGCGTCATGATTGGGCAGCACATCCGCGTCCGTGTTGGTGCGCGTGCAGAGGAGCAGGCGCTCACCGTCGACATCGATCGTGCTGATTCGCACGCGTTTGCGCATCGATTCGGTTCGATACGATCCGATCGACTCTCCCTGAACGATGAGCGGCGCGAACGCAGCGAGTTCTTCGCACGCAGCCCATGAGCCAGCACCAGCGACCACCAAACCGGATCCGTCGGCGATGACGACTGTGTCGAGAGACGCTTCGTTGCGCGCATGAGTGAGCTGAAAGTGCAGCGCGACCAGCGGGTCTTCGCTGCGGCGACGGCGTCGCTCTGCCTGCTGTTGACCACGCCGCGTAGCGGACGTGCCGTCTGAAGGACTCGCGACAACGGCTGAGGGACGAGACTGGTGCATGGCGAAATCGTCGCGCGATGCGTCGTGTCCGGCCAAGTTTTGTAGCGTTTTCCTTGACGATTGCCCACAACGCGCCTCAAGAAAGAGGCATGCATGTTTGCCACCAAGAGCTTTACGCCCGCCGCCGCGCACTCTTCATGGAGACGATGCTCGCGAATGGCCCCAGCGGTGTCGCGGTGCTGCCTGCCGCGCCCGTGTTCGTTCGCAACAACGACGTGGACCACGAATACAGGCAAGACTCTGATCTCTTCTACCTGACTGGGTTTGACGAGCCGGGAAGTGTTCTCGTGCTCCTCGCAGACGAGAAGAGGTGCGTGATGTTCGTTCGTCCACGCGACCCAGAGCGCGAAGTGTGGGACGGCTTGCGCGCAGGCGTCGACGGCGTGAAGAGTCACTACGGCGCAGA
>JAYVXK010000229.1:0-2298 GCA_043785265.1 Myxococcales bacterium
CTCTTTGAGTATCTCGGCGCCCCCATCGACCCAGTGGAACAGGACGCCACCTGCGACGCCGCCAAGGACGAGCAACGCGATGAGCGCTTTGGTCACTCGGCCTGGCCGCGGGAACGCAAACGAAACCTGATCCACGAATAGAGCGTAATGGCGCGACCTCGCGTGCGCAACGCGTGGCAAGCGCGACGCGGCGTGATCGTCTAGACTTGAGGCACAATGCGTTCTTATTCGACTGGCTTAATCGTGCTCACATTCTGCCTTGGGTCTGCGTGCGTCGTTCCCGTTGCGAGCTCCGGCAACGTGCAGTTCGACGAGACAACCACCCTCGGCTACTCGTGCGCGGGCGGCTTGCTGTCGAGCTGGGTCGTCTCCAACGTCGAGACACAAAAACAGGGGACGGCGTCGTGTCAGCAACCTGTGCTCTTCACCGACATGCGCGATGGGGCGACCTACACGTTCGAGATCAGTGGCTACAGTCCCGCCGCTGGCAACACCGAACGCCTGTGTTGGCGCGGCAGCTGCGCCGTGCGTGCGGTCGGCAGTCGGACGACCTATCCAGATTGCTCGCCGCAGATCAATCACCTCTGCGGTTATTGACGCCTGCGTCACGGTGGTGGACACGCGCAAGGTGTCGTCGTAATCAGATCGCGTGATGCTCTCTCGTTTTGCCGGTGCCTGTGCGCTCGCGCTGATCGCGATGGCCTGCTCGGGCACTGTGGCAAGCACGGCTTACACGCCACCCACTGGCATCACGATTCGCGCAGAGAGTCTCGTTGCGCCTTTTGGGTGTGGTGTCGGCGCGGGCGAGGTCTTCAAGTATGCCGCGGTGGTCTACGACGCCAGCAAAGCGGTGCGCGGCGCCGAGATTTACGATTGTTTTGCCGACGGCCCTTTCGTCAATCTCGTCAGCACGACGACGAGTTCGGCTTTCACCGTCAAGGTGTATGCGTTCGATGCGCAAAAGTATCGCGCGCAGCAGAGCGTCATTGATCGAGCGATTCATGCCGTCGATGGCAACGGCGTCTTGAATCCCGGCACCAGCACACTCGATCAACTTCGCACGTACGCCACCGACTGCACCGCGACCCAGCAAAGCGGCGTCCAAGTCCTCGCAGTCTGCAAACCCCTGCAGTAACCCGCTCGGTTCGGAGATGGGGACCGCACCGGCGTTGACTGCGCACTGGCGTCTGGGTACCACCGCTGCAGAATGCACTGGCAACTTCCTTCGCAGGCTCTCGGCGCTATTTCTGCCACGCTCGCACAAGCGGGTCCGCCTGGTGGTGGCGACGCACCCAAGCTCGATCCTGTCGTGCTCGTGCTGCAGGCATCCATCCCCGTGAAGGTCGTGCTCGTGGTGCTGGTCGTGTTCAGCATCGCCTGTTGGCTCGTCATCGGCGCAAAGGCGCTGCACTTGGCGCGCGCGCGAGGCGAGTCGAGCAAGTTCTTGGATGTGTTCGACAAGGGGGTGCGCTTCGACGAAATCGCTGAGGGATTGGCCGCTTTTCGTGGTTCTCCGTTCGCGCGCATCTTTGCGGTTGGCTACGACGAGATGCTCCGGATGACCGGCGGGCAGCTCGCAAAGCTCGACGACGCACAAGCCATGCACGTCGAGACCGCGACCAGGCGCGCGGCCGCGAAAGAAGTCAGTCACCTCGAATCGTGGATGGCGTTGCTCGGCACCATCGGATCGACCGCGCCCTTCATTGGATTGTTCGGCACCGTGTACGGCATCATGGATGCGTTTCTCAGCATCGGTAACCAACAAAACGCGAACCTGCCGGTCGTCGCGCCCAAGATCGCAGAGGCGCTCATCGCGACCGCGATCGGGCTAGTTGCAGCCATTCCGAGCGTCATGGCGTACAATTACTTCGCGCGTCGCGTTCAGCAATTGAGCGACGTCATGGAAGGCTTCGCAGCAGATGTCGCAGCACGCGCGCGCATGGGCGGGGTCTAGACATGGGCGCCGCAGTGCGCGGAGGAGGACGCGGCAAGCGACTGTCCGGTCTCAATGAGATCAACGTGACGCCGCTCATCGACGTCATGCTCGTGCTCTTGGTCATCTTCATGGTGACCGCGCCGCTGCTCACGACAGGCGTGTCGGTCGATTTGCCGAAGGTAAAGAGCGCCCCCATGCAGACCGACGACACCAAGTTGATGGTCATCGTGACCGCCGACGAACACGTCTACTTGGGCAAAGACGAAATCACCGGCGACCTCGAAAACAAGCTCAAAACGAACGCCCGCCTCGCAGAAGAGAAAGAACTCTACGTGCAGGCCGACGAGAACGTGAAGTACGGC
>JAYVXK010000230.1:0-2297 GCA_043785265.1 Myxococcales bacterium
TGGGTCATCGCTGCGGGTTCGCGCGTCGGTCTCATGTGGGGCAAGTACGTCGACGACTTCCGCTCTGCTCCTTATCCTAAGGATTGGGACCAGAAGGGCTTCGTCCCCGGCACTGCCGACACGTTGTCATGGGCTGAGTTGAGGGCGAACTACTGGGCGTCTCTCGACGACGCGAGCCGACCCATCAAGGACGGCAAGGCAAAGCCTGCGCTCGTCACCTGTCTCAACTACTCGGTGAAGTATCAATACTTCGACGACTTCTCGCGTAGCTGCGAGGTCTGGCTCGCGAAGAACTACAAAGCCGAATACCACGTCGTCGACGAACTCCGCGGAGCGCCCACGCTCTCCAACAGCGGACTCGAAGACAAGTCGCCGCCGCTGCTCGTTGGAGGTCAGTTCTGGCACCCCGCCCCGGTGGGTGAGCCCGACAAGAAAGCCGACGACAAGAAGGACGACAAGAAGGATCCAAAGAAGTGAGGACCATCATGAAATCCAAGTTCGTTCTCGCTGCCGCTCTCGCCACCGCCATCGCAGCTTGCGGTGGTGGGAAGGGTCCGGACGTCCCCGGCATCAAGAAGCCAATCACGGGACCTACCACTTCGACTGGTGAAGCCATCGACGTGAACGCGCAGAAGCGCCTCGACGACGCAGTCGAAGCGATGGTCGGGCATGACAAAGCCAATGACTGGAACGATGCCACTTGCGCAGACGTTGCCAAACGCTTCGAAGGTGCCGTTGCTGCGCAACCAAGCGGCAAGTTTCCCGAGGCGACCTTCGACGCAGGTCTCGCTTACCAACGCTGTGGCAACGACGACCAGGCCAAGGCGCACTTTCAAAAGGCGCTGACTGACGACCCGAAGTTCCACAACTCGCGCGTGCAGATGGCGCTCTACCAATTCAAGGCAGACGGCAATCTCGACACTGCGATCGCGTCCATGCAGCAAGCGGTTTTGGATGCGCAATTCCAGAACGTGCCAGCGCTCGTCAACCTCGCGCTGTTTCAAATGCAGCGCGACGGATCGACTGGCGCAGACGGCTGCAAAGACGACATGGAGTGCGCAAAGAAGAATCTGCAGCGAGCACTCGCGATCGATGACAGCTACATGCCGGCGTTCAATCAGCTCGCGCTCTTCTACTTCCAACAGGCGAAGAAGAAGGCGGGCGGCACCAAAGGCAAAGGCGGACGCAGCATCGTCACCAACGCAGCGATCGGCAAACGTGCAGACGTGCAGCAACTCGAGCTTGCATCGCTCGTGTGTTCGCAAGCCATTCGCAAGAACGCTCAGTACGCGCCCATCTTCAACACGATGGGTTTGATCCAAAACGAATTGGGTCAGGTCAACGGCGCGGTCGCGTCGTTCAAGAACGCCGCGACGCTCGATGCACGCTTCTTCGAAGCGCAGATGAACTACGCAGCGGTCAATCTCTCGTTCCGCGGCTTCGAGGCAGCTCAGAGCGCATACGAGAAAGCGCTCGCGATGCACAAGGATGACTACGACGCGCACCTGGGGCTCGCGCTCGCGCTCCGTGGCCAGATCACTGACGTCAACTACGACGCACAAGTGGCGAAGGTTCAAGCGGAGCTCGACACCTGCAAGAAGCTCGACCCCACCCGTCCAGACGCTTTCTACAATGAAGGCATTTTGACGCAGGAATATCGAGCCAAGGCAGGCGGCGACAAGAACAAGACGATCACCGCGCTCAAGGACGCGATCAAAACGCTGACGGACTTCCAGGGCAAAGCGACTGGAAAGACCGAGTACGATGGTGCCGTCAAGAAGGCGAAGGATCGCATCCAAGACGCCAATGACACCATTCAGTTCCTCGAGATCCCGGACGCGCCGAGTGCGCCGCCGCCGCCCGCCACTCCGCCGGCTACTGCCGATCCCGCAACCACGCCACAGCCTGGAGCTGGAGCTGCCGGAACACCCGCTCCCGCCCCTCCCGCGACGCCCGCTCCTGCAAAGTAACGGGAACCTCGCCCCATCGCGCGTGTCTTAGTTTGGGCACGCGCGGTGTTTTGCGTTCAATCCACCGCCTTCGTTTCGTTCATCATCTTTTGGTTCTCGTGTTGACGACCCAGCCTGGTGCTGGGTACACTCTCACTGTAACGACAATCGGTGTCACCCTCAAAGTCGTGGAGTCAGTCATGAAGCGTGCAATGAAGTTCGTGGTTGCTGCACTGGTCGCGTCTTCTGCCATGTTCGTCGCAAGCGGTGCGCTCGCGCAGGACAAGCCGAAGTCGAGCGATAGCAAAGAGGGCTACGGGTACGAGTTTTCTGATGACCCGTTGAGCG
>JAYVXK010000231.1:0-7665 GCA_043785265.1 Myxococcales bacterium
CTTGGATCACCCCAACACCTTAGGGACCGCTCAACGCGACGGCGTCGACAACCTCCTCAACTGGTACGAAAAAGAAACCGACTCTTTGATCATGCGGCCTCTCTTGCCGCTCGAAGAGAAGACCGAATACGCAGTCGTGTTGACGGATCGCCTCAAGGGCAGTGATGGCAATCCCATCAAGAGTCCCTTTCCTGCCATCTATCATCCCAGTCAGCGCAGTGCCGTGGAGCGCGTGGCTGCGATCTTGGGGGACAAGGATCGCAAGAACTATTACGGCGACCTGGCGGGCAGCGGCCTAAAGCACGTCGCGTTTGCTTGGAGCTTCACCACGCAACCCGTCATCGAAGACATGATCCTGTTGCGCGATGGCCTGTATGGCAAAGGTCCGTTTGCGAGGTTCGCGACTCAGTTTCCCCCTGTCATGAAGGCTCTTCGTGCTGCCGGCACAGTGAGCGCGACTCAAGATCAACCCGCGGGTTGGGAGAACTCGATTGCCACATGCGGCAAACGATCGAAGACGCCCTTTGCCGTCTTCATGCAAGACGATGACATCTCCGCGAGCTTCAAGGAACTCTACAAAGCATTTGGTTACGACCCCGGAGACATCGAGGGACTCATGAGGGACAACGCGAATGTCGATCACACTGTGATCGCCACATTCGCTAGTCCTTATCTTCAGGGTGATCCCAATGCCAACGACCCTGACGCGCACTTTCATTTGAATTACGCCACAGGCGAGGGCGACGTCCGCAGCGACACTGTGAGTGTATGGTTTACGATCCCTAAGGAGACTGCCAAACACAAGCAACCCTTCCCTGTCACTCTTTGGGGACACGGCGTTGGCGGCAGTTCGAGTGAGGTGCTCCTCTATGGTGGCAACTTCGCGCGTGACGGCGTGGCAACTGTGGGCGTGAACATGCCGCAGCACGGATTGCCCGATGACAAATCCCTGCGTATTCCGGCCACGGCGCAGCTCCATGGGAGTTGCCTCGTGCCCTTCGTCGACGCGATGCTCACCACACGCGCCAAAGATCGAAACGGCGACGGCGTGCAGGATCCCGGCTGGTGGTGGTGGACGATGCACATCACCAATGTCCGCGACAACGTCCGCCAAGGCACACTCGACGAGATGCAGCTCACGCGCATCCTAAGGACCTTCGACGGCAAGACCATGAGTGGTCAGGACTACAACGCCGATGGGAAGGAAGACTTCGCGGGAGACTTCGACGGCAACGGCACACCCGACATCGGCGGTCCCGATGTTGGCCTCTATGCTGCGGGTGAGTCCTTAGGTGGGATCATGAGTGAGATCCAAGGCGGCATCGATCACCAGCTTAGTGGCACTGCGCCGATGTCTGGGGGCGGCGGTCTCACCGACATCGGTACACGATCTTATGGTGTGACTGAGTCTCTCAATCAATTGATGTCGCCCATCATCATCTCCATTCCTGCCACAGACCGCCCACCCAAGGGCGACGGTACCAAACGCACGAACTGCGCTGATTCTGAGCGTTCGGTGCGTATGCTCCAAGAAGACGGCGACGACGTTCCTGAGATCGAGATTGCGTGCCTCAGTGCCAAGGACGACGACTTGGGGATGACAGTGATTGTCTCCAACTTCACCAATCAGGAGAGGCACTGCGCGCGAACCTTACCTGGTGGAAGATTTCGCGTTCCCATTGGCGGCACCATCGGCGACCGCCTCGACATCCAGTTCTGGAATGGCGCAGATGTGATCGACTCTTATGCCACCTGCAATGTCAACGTCGGGTCTACCTCTGGGCGAGACATCAGGACCTTCGAGCAGAAGACGCCCGGCACCTACCGACCAGTCGCCGACGGCAGTACATGTCCGGCAGACGCCTGCGCTCAGTTTTTGACGTCCTTCTACCCCGTCGGTTCGCCGCTGGTCGCCGTGCAAAACGGGATGGGATATTCACGCAATACGCCGCGTTTTCGCCGCTTTTTCAACCTTGGTCAAGGTGGCGTGGATGCAGGCGACCCCATCAACTTCGCACCTTATTACATGATGAGAACACTCAAAGATCCTGATGGGAAGGACGCCCGACCACGCGCGCTTTTATCCATCAATACAGTGGGTGATGGCTTCGTGAATCTCGCGACTGGCTTTGCGTTCGCGCGCGCCGCCGGTGCCGTTCCGTTCTTACCTCCGAGCGCTTGGACTCTCTATCCCGAGTACCGCGACTACGTGACACCTCCAGCTTTGTACGAAGCTTATGGAGGGAAGACTCTCAATGAGGTCTACATCGAACACGGCTCGATCGAGGGCGTCGCGCGAATGGCGCGCGCACCTGCAGGACCCACTTGCAAAGAGAACTTCAACGCCGCCAACAATCCCACCCTCTGCGGCACCAAGACCATCAATCCGAACGACTGCCAAAATGCCTTGTATGACATCGATTGGTTCAGCGAAGGCCGGATGCAATTCGATCAGCAACACCCGCAAATTCCGGTGCGCGCTGCACGCATCTTGGGGTTGCACGCGACGGACGCTGCGGCCCTCGACAAGGCATGGAGCCCGCGCATCAAGGGCGCTCCCTTTGCGGCTGATCAGAACGCGTGGGACGCGAGTTCGCCAGTGCTTGGCATTGCCAACATGTACATCAAGCCTGCTGGGCAACACACTTGGGACACGACAGATGTTTGTCGCGCGTGGGATCACGCAAACTACGGGGATGTCATGATCGCGCACTTCTTCCAGAGTGGCGGCAGAGACCTCTATTACCTGTCTCATCCCAGCACGCACGAGTGCATGCAGACGTTCGACTGCCCTTTCTTGAAACCCTAACCCGTGCGAATTCCGCTCCTTTGGTCTCTCGCGTGTGTGGCGGCGGTGATCCCGTCGTGTACTTCGGACACCGCGCCGCGAGGCTTGCGGGCGACGCCGCTGGGTGATGGACCTCAAATCATTTTTGATCTGTCGAAGCGACCGCTGCCGAACATTCCTGTTCCCAACGACATCGCGACTTTTGCCGACCCCACCAGTCGCACTGGCAAACGGATCAATGTCTCCATGGTCGCTCCCACTCACTTGGAGCAGTCGGCGCGCGAAGGCTTTGCCGACCTCGAGGGCTGGGGCACGTTTGCGCCTATTTCTGTGTCGTTTGCGCATGCAGCGGGGAGCGCTGATCCAGCGCCTGCCATCGACCTCGATCGCGTCAAAGCGCGCATGCAGCATGATGGTCACGACATGACGGACGACCCTGTCTACGTGGTCAACCTCGGTACTGGGGTGCCCGTGATGTTGGACATGGGGGACGGGAATTTCCCGCCGACCATTCGCGATCTCGATCTCTACTATCCCAACGATCCCCGCGCGACAGAGCAGAACGTTCTGTTCGAGACGGTCGAAGAGGGCCGCGGGCTGTCCCAGGGTGCCTACATTCCTTCGCTCGACACGGACTTCGATGGCGTGCTCGACCACCCCAACACACTCCCTAAGGTGGGTAAGTATGTAGCTGGGGTCGACGATGTGATGACTTGGTATGAGCGCGAGACAGACACGTTGATCCTAAGGCCACTCTTGCCGATGGAAGAAAAGACCAAGTATGCGGTGGTGCTGACCGACCGCCTCGTCTCTCCCGACGGCAAACCTGTCCGCTCACCCTTCCCATTCGTGCACCATCCCGCGCAGCGCGACGAGACCGCTCGGGTCGCCGCAATCCTGAGTGATTCAGGTCGAGCTAACTATTACGGCAGCATCGCAGGCACAGGCCTCGATCACGTTGCGTTCACGTGGTCCTTCACGACCGCGCCCACGATCGAAGACCTGCGTCTGTTGCGCGACGGCCTGCACGGAATCGGGCCATTTTCTCGCATGGCGACGCTCTATCCACCCAAGGCTACTGCCTTCAGGCTCGCTGGACTCGCGCGCGACAGCGTAGACGACCCGCCGAACTGGCAGAGCGATCCACGCTGCGCAGTCACATCAAAAAAACCTTATATCGTCACCAACGAAGAGCTCAAACCTGCCATCGACTTGTTGGTGCAAGGTGTGGCTGGTTCGAGTTTTAGTTTTAGTCAGCCAGAGATCCTCGCGCTCAAAGACACACTTTCTTATATCGACCATCTGGTCGTTGGGTCCTTTCCAGTGAGCTACCTGTTGGGCGATCCTGATCACGAAGATCCCAACACGCGCTTCCAGTTGAACTATCTGACAGGCGAAGGTCGAATGGTGTCTGACGTAGGACACTTCATTTTGGCCGTACCTAAGGTTCGACCAGGAGTGTCCCAGCCGTTCAACACGATCGTGTGGGCCCACGGAACCGCACAGAGCGACATTGAGATCGTCATCCGCGCTGGATACTTTGCGAGACAAGGGCTCGCGACTTTTGGTTTCGACGGACCAGGTCATGGTCTGGTGATCAACTCGGGATTGCAGACGCTCGTGCAGGGCGTGCTTGATTCCACGTGCCTCGTTCCTGTGATTGGCGCGTTGACCAAGGGTCGCGCGCGCGACCTGGATTTCGATGGAGTGCCTGATCCTGGCGGCCTTTTGTGGACCGCTCACATCTTTCACTCGCGCGACAACGTCAGACAAACTGTCCTCGATCAAATCCAGGCGACGCGCGTGCTCCGTGCGTTCGATGGGCGCATGGGCGACCAGGACACCGACGGAGACGGTAAGCCCAACCTGTTAGGTGACTTCGACGGCGACGGCACTCCCGATGTCGGTGGAGCGAACGCGCACCTTTATACTTCTGGAGACTCCTATGGAGGGATCGTCGCTCAGATTCACGCGGCCATCGATCCTGAGATCACCGCTGGCGCGTCCATTAGCGGCGCGGGTGGTCTAACGGACGTCGCGACGCGATCGTTTGGAGTGGTGGACTCCGTCTTCCAACAGATCATCAGTCCTTTGGTGATCTCGGTGCCGGCGAGCGACCGACCCAACACACCAGACACGAAGCGAACTCAGTGCAAGGCAAGTGATCGCTCCGTTCGGATGGTCGTCAACGACTTGATTCACTCACGAGAGATTGAGCTCGCGTGTCTGTCTTCGGCGGAGCTCGATCAAGGCATGACCGTCGTCCTCACGAACAAGCAATCTGGAGAGACACGTTGCGCGCGCACCGAGAAAGACGGTCGATTTCGCGTTCCGGTTCCTGCGAATGTCGGCGACCGACTCGACGTGCAGGTCTTCACGACGCCTGACGCCGTCCTCTCTTACAAGACGTGCGAGCTCGGTCCTGTCACCCCTCAAGGGCGCGCGATTCGAACTTTCGAGCAGCCCTTCTCTCAACAGTCGCCCATCGCCGACGGCACTCCTCCCTGTGAGGGAGACCAAGGTTGCGCTCAGTATCGCAATCAGTTCATTCCAGTGGGGACGAGTCTGTTTGCAGTGCAGGAGGGACTTGGCCTAAGGAGGCAGACCCCCGAGCTAAGGCAGCTCATTCAACTCACACAAGTCGCGCTGGATTCGTCTGATCCGGTGAACTATGCGCCTCTCTATTCGATCGCGCAGAACACTGGGTACGGCGGCGCGCCGGTCAAGCCCAAGGGGTTCATGGATGCCAACACTGTCGCCGACGCGTTCGTGGTGGTAGGAGCAGGCGCGACCTTCGCGCGTGCGATGGGTGTGCTGCCGTTTTTGCCCCCAAACGCCGCGCAGACCATGCCCGAATATGCGAGCTACGCCACGCCTCGACCGTTGTTCGATGCGCTCGGGCAAGAGACGCCGAATGACGTGATGATCAATCACTACGCGATCGAAGGAAACGAGCGGTTGGCGCGCACGCCGGCGAGCGTTACTTGCGGAGTCAACTATACGCCGAGCGCCGCTTGCACTGGCGGAAACAAGCCAGATCCATCGGTTTGCGCGCGAACGGTGTTCGACACGGACTGGCATGCCGAAGGCAAGGATCTCTATGGCGCGCAGCACCTCGCAGTGCCGCTCAGACTCGCTCGCGCTGCAAACGTGAAGAGCACCGACGCCCCTTCGCTCTTGGCGTCGTGGCAACCGCGCCTACTCGGCACGCCCTTCAGTGCAGATGGTGAATTCACGTCCAACGCAGGACCGCTTCTCGCGTTGGTAAACGCTTACGTCAACCCGCTCGGGCAACACGTGTGGACGACATCCAACCCCTGCAAGGCATGGGATGACGCGGTCTACTACGATCACTTGCTCGGGCGGTTTCTGGCGACTGATGGGTCAGACATTTACTTTTTGTCTCATCCGCAGACTCACGGATGCATGGCATCGCAAACGTGTGACTTCTTGAAGTAGCGACCCCTGGAGTGCTAGCTCTGCGACGCATGAACCGATCATTTCTTGCTCTCGCATTTCCTCTGATCGCGATCTCGTGTGGCGGCGAGGAGGCGCCCAAGACGCCAGCCACGACTTCTTCGTCCGTGACTGCTCCGTCGCCGAGCGTCGCACCGAGCGCATCTGTCAGTGTTGCACCGAGCGCATCTGTCGCGCCGACCGCGCCGCCTCATCCGACGCCACTGTTGACGATCACGGGCATGGAGACGCCGGAGAGTGTGACCTACGATACGGAGGGCGATCGGTACTTCATCTCGAACATCAACGGCGTGCCTCTCGCCCAAGACAACAACGGATACATCACCATTGCCTCGCCAGACGGCAAAGTCGTCACGCAAAAGTGGGTGGCCGGCGGCGTGAACAAGGTCACCTTGCACGCGCCCAAAGGTCTGGCCATTGGTGGCGGACAAATCTGGGTGACGGACATCGACACGGTTCGAAGCTTCGACCTCAAGACGGGCGCGAGCAAAGCGAACATCAAAATCGCCGGCGCAACCTTCCTCAATGATCTGGCCGTGACGTCAGACGGCAAGATCTACGTGACCGACACGGGTCTCGACGAGAAGTTCGGCGCGACGGGGACGGACGCTGTTTATGTGATCGAAAAGGGAGTCGCGAAAGCGCTCGCAAAGAGCAAAGATCTCAAGCAACCCAACGGCGTGCTGGCCACGACTGGCGGCGTGATCGTCAACACGTTTGGCGGCAACGAGATCTATCGACTCGGACCCAAGGGCGAGAAACTCGATGTCACGCTCCTACCTAAGGGAAAGCTCGACGGCATGTTCCAATACGGCGATCTCTTCGTCGTCTCGTCGTGGGAAGGCTCTGCGATCTATGCAGGCAAGTTGGGTGGCACCTTCGTGGCTGTGCTCGAAGGTCTCTCTGCACCCGCTGACATTGGCTGGGACAGCAAGCGCAGCCGCATACTCGTGCCTCGGTTCACCGAGAACACCGTCGAGGTCTACCCCGACTTCAAGTAGCGTCTTGGTCGTTGGGCGTGGCGTCTTCGGCTGCGGGGTCTTCTGACCTCTGCCACTGGATGCCACGCCAACGAATGCCGTCATACTCGCGCCGCCGCGCTTGCCTGTAGGTGCGGCGCATGAGGCCCATCGCGATGAAAATCGAGAGGCCCATCAAGATCGGCATGAGCATGAGGCGATCATAGCACCAGTTATGTGTTCGTTCTTGGTAGCCGCTATCTGTTCGTTCTTGGTAGCCGCGGCTTCGACAATCGCGGTACTAGGTTTTCTCCCCATGAAGTACTTCGTGTCTCTCGCCGAGAATGCGCCGCCGCGTGTGGTGGATGTCACTGAGTTGCCGAGTGGTGCGCTCGAGGTGACCCTCGACGGCACGCGCATCGACGTGGACGTGATTGCCCT
>JAYVXK010000232.1:0-2295 GCA_043785265.1 Myxococcales bacterium
TCAACGCGCCCGTCCGGGACAACTCCCCGCCGCTCACGTTCTGTCTTTCAAAGGCGAACGGGGACGCAATCCCGCCCGAGTGTTTACGCAGCTCGCGACTGAGCTCGAACTATTGCGAACACGAGAGCAGCGCGACCCTGTCGTGCACTTGATCACTCACGCCGCGTTGCACGTGCCGCGTCCGCTCGTCGCCGAGGTGAGTCGACAGGCGCACCTTTTTGGTGTGTTCATCTTGCCAAGCGGCGGCAAACTCGACCTCGAATATCTCGATCTGCTCGAGGGACATGCGGTCGTCGACAATGCAACGCTGTCTCACAAGAGTGCGCGCGCCGCCGCTGCGACCAAGATCGTCGCCGATGTGAGCAAGCTCAGCGACAAAGTGAGCCCGCCTTCGTCACCGCCCCGAAGTATTCGCACCGACGACGGCGTGCCGCCTTCGCTTCGCGCGCCGCGAAGTCGTTAGCGTCTGCGGCCGCCGCCTCGTTTGCGCGTCGGCCCTGGCAGCGACCGGGGATCACGCACTGGTTTGGCTGTCGTTCTGAACGCGAGCAACACGCGCTCGACGTCGTCACGATGCCGTGAACGTAGCTTGGCGACTTCGACCCCGTTGGTGATGAGATCGCGGAGCACCGGATCTTTGCTGCGAGACAACTGCGCGAGTGCATCGAACATCGGTACGCCAAAGCGCCCACCGAGCGGCCCAATCGTTTGTTGCAAGGCTTCGAGCAGCGACTTGAAGCCTGGGTATCGAGCTGCAGCGCGCGGCGCATCCATCGCAAGTTCGAACGCGCGTACGTAGAGGTCCGTTGCATGGGCGGCAGTCTCGATCTGCGGCAACCAGTCTTGTCGCACCATGCCACGCAGCACGGCAGCCGCGTGAAAATAGCCGTCCATCCAATCCACCACGGCGATCGCGAGAGCGTCTCCTCCGCGTGAACCAATTTGTTCGAGCGCGAGCGGGACGGCATCTCTGACGCGAAAACGCAGATCCTCCGCGGCGTCGTGAATGAGGGCGAGCATGGCCCACCGACACGACTCGTCTCGCGCGGCACGAGCCCCCGCAGCATACACTCCACACACGGGCAGAAATTCCAGCTCGCTCCCCGCGCCATACGGACCGCTGCCTCCACCGGGTGCGGCGTCTGGATCGAGTGTGATGAGCCACGCCACGAGGGCATCGGTCTCTTTCCCGCGCGACGCACACTCTGCTGCGAACGCTTCCGCGAGAGTCTCGTTGATTCGCGGCCCCGGCAGGTTCGAGCCCCGACACAAGAGCGCAACCAGTGGAGCGCGGCCTTCCGTCGATGGGCCGCGCACGGCCTTTTCGATGGCTTTGCTCATCGCAGTCGGATCGGTGGTTTTTGGGGCAAAGATGCGAGCGGTCGCCATGGCGCCCGACCTTACACGACACGCGTCGCGCTCACCGCAAGATGCTTGCGGCGACGCCAGACGGAAATCATGTATATTTAGCTTGGTCGCCTTTTCTTTTCTTTGGAGGAATCATGAAATCGAGTTGGATCGGCTTGGGCTTGTTGGCAGGCTCGTTTGCGTTCGCATGCGGTGGCGATGACTCCACCAGCATCCCACTGCCAGACGGTGGTGGCGACGTGAACGCGACGGCAGACACGAGCGGAGGCAACGACGGGAGCAAGCTCGATGGCGCGGGCAATCCTGAAGGTGGCAATCCCGAGGGTGGCAATCCTGAAGCGGGGACCGACGCAGGACCCTTCACTCCGGCAAACGTGAACGGTCTTGTTTTGTGGCTCGACGCCGCAAAAGACGTCACCCAAAAGACGCTCAACACCACACGCGTGACGCTATGGGGCGATCAGACGTCTCACAAGAACGACGCGCGCGGCTATGGCGTCAACAACCCCAACGCCTTCCCTCGCAACCCAACCGTCCTCGCCAATGGCATCAACGGCCTACCCGCGATTCACTTCGACAAGGGAGGAGGCGGCCAAGGCACACACGGCAACTGGCTCACCATCGTAGACAACGCCGACGCCAGCTTGCAGTGGGGCACCGGTGACTTCTACGTCGCGATCATCGCTCGATTCGACAACAACGAAGGCGATGGCATTCAACGAGGATCTGCCACTCTCTTCACGAAAATGCCCCTAGGCACCAATCCGGTGACGGGCGTTGGCATGTACGGCAACATTCCTCCCGCGACCTTCAATGGGCAGGCGGGGCTAGGGCTGTACTTCCAAACACAGAGCACAACGAACGATTTTGTCGCGACGACCACCGCGTACAACGATCTCAATGCGCATCAATTCACGTTTCAACGCG
>JAYVXK010000233.1:0-2294 GCA_043785265.1 Myxococcales bacterium
GACACTCGGCGCCAAGCGATCGTCGACTCGTGGCCAGAAGACGTCGACGACTCGCGTGCACGGCGCGATTGGGGTTTCTCGAACGCGTACGATCTCACGCGCGCATTCGACGACTACTTGCTGCCGAACATCAAGAAGCGCTACTCACAAACGGCCCTGTAATACGCCGGAAAACGAGTTGATCGTCTTCGTGCGAGTCGCGGCCCCGTCGGGATGAATGCGATCGACCGCGGAGTCGTACTCGGTCATCAATTGAAGATTTTTGGTGAAGTGAAACGCGACCACACCCGAGAACGTGTGGCGCTGATTGTCCGGTAGCGCGGTGTCGGGCGTGTAGTAGTCGTAGCGCACTCCGAGAGTGAGCCAGCGCGTGGCGTCTTGTTCGGCGCGCAAGAAAAAACCGAGCTCGTGTTTGTTGATGACACTCTGTGAGACGTCGCTCGGGATCTGCGGCAGCGCGTAAGAGATGTTCACGCCGCGGTCCATGTTCTGCGCGTAGGTGACTTCGCCAAACGCTTTCGTTTGTCCGAGCGCGCGAGAAAACTCGTGGTGCAGCGCGAGCTCTGCGTTTGCTGCCCAGCGCCCGTACTGCTTGAAACGGAGGTTCTGTGCATCGACGAGCGAGCCCGAGCCCACATAGCCGCTCGCTCCTATTTCTGTAGGCCCTCCGTCGTAGTTCACTCGCGCAACGAGATCTTTTCCGCGGTTGAAATCGGGGACGATCGCAAAGTTGCGTTCGCCGAGCATCACTCCATTGAGGACCGCGCTCATCAACGTGAGCCGGCCCGCGTAGAGATTCGCGAACGCGCCCACGTCGTGCTCCGCTGGAAACAAATTGCCAGCCATGAACGATCTCTCGATGAAAGGTCGATCGGGATCGAGCTGCAGCAGCTCCCAACCGAACGGCACCTTGAACTCGCCCGCTCCAATCTCGAGGCGCGTCATCTCGGAAAAGCGCGCGATGCCAGCCGCGTACACTTGCCGAGCGATCGTGTCCGACCCCAAAATCGAGCCACCTCGAGGGAGCGGTTCGATTTCGAGCATGATGGTCGCGAAGTCGGTCGGATTGGCGACGGCGAACAGGCGAGCTCGGCGCAAACGAAAAAAATCTGGATTGGTCGTCGTGCCGTCGCTCTTCGCGATGGTGTCGTTGGGACCGATCCCGCCAGGCAGACCGTTCGCGTCCGTGTTGGGTGACGCGGCCGTGTTGAAGATCTGCCAGATCAGTTGCGGTTGAATGTAGCCGCCGACGCGAAGGTGTTTGGTCCAATCGTCGCTCTTGCCATCGGGTTTCACTTGGAGCGCGGCGAGCTGCGACTCCAGTTGTTTCACGCGTGCTTCTAGCCCTGGATCGGTCGCGGGCGCAGGGAGCGGCTTTACAGGCGCGACGTCCGTTCCAGAGGTCGATACGTTGCCCTCCCACGCAGGTGTCGCGGGTCGCGACACGGTGACGGGGACTTGCCCGGGTTTCCACGGGGATGGGGGCAACAGATCGGTGTTGTCCGCGAACGCACTCGCGGAGGACAAAGAAAGCACCAGGGCAATCGACAATCGAAGAGGCTTGCGCATGTCAGCGTGCGGCCACGATAACGAAGTTGCTCTCGCCGCAACAGCGGTACTCTCGAGGTGGATGCCGAGTCGCCCGCGCTCTTTTTCCCGCGGCAAAGCGCGCGCGCCAATGCGGCCACTGGGCGACATGCGAAAAACGGCGTGGACGCTGGCGCGCGACACGGGACTCGCTCCAATGCGAGAGCTTCGCGCCGAAGAGGTCGCGACATTCGCTGCTCGACAGGGCGACATGCTCGCGGAGCTCGCGTGGGAGGGACAACGTGTTCTTGCGTGCCGCTCCGGCGATGATGCGCGTCTCTTCGGCATTGGTCTGCGCGACTGGACCGAGCCATTCGCGTCGCTCGGACTGGCTCTGCGCAAACTCGCGCCGCTCGACATCGTGCTCTTGGCGCACATCTGCGTTCTCGACGAACGCGGGTCGCCATCGTTTGCGTTGCTCAAGGACTGGGTCGGCGGAAAACGCACGGGGACCCTGGTTTTAGCCGTGTCCGACGTTTTTCGAATCGGCGATGAAGATCTGCGCGATAAGGATCTGTCTACGAGACGCGCACGTCTGGAGTCGTTGCTCGTCGGTGCCTCTGGCGCTCTGGTGCTCTCGCAGTCGCTCCTCGGCTCGCTTGCGGACCTCCGCGCCCGCTGCGCCAAACTGTCTTTGCAAGGTGTGTCGCTGCGCGCACTGGCTTCGATCTACCCGCCCGACGAAGACGAGTGGCTCGTGGTGTCGG
>JAYVXK010000234.1:0-2293 GCA_043785265.1 Myxococcales bacterium
ACCGCGACTTTCATGCTCTTGATGGCGCATCATTGACCGACCTCGGGAGGAACGCTACTCCCGACTCGCAACCTCCATGAGTGATCCGCCCGACAACTCGAACGCACAGGCTTCGCCGGAGAGCGAGCCGCCGAGCCACGAGCCCGAGCCTGAACGCGAACGGCGCGACAGTGAGGTGCCCGAGGCGGACCGTGAGCATCGTCGACGACGCAGACTCGAAGGGGTGATTCCCGATCTCATCAAGCGCGCCGTGGAAATGGGATTCGAGAAAGCGACCGAAGCGCCCGAGTCACTCAAGCAGCGCATGCACGACATGAAGCTGCCCAAAGAGGCCGTCAATTACATCTTGTCGCAAGTCGACGAGACGAAAAACGGCATGTTTCGCGTGTTCGCCAAGGAGGTGCACGATTTTCTCGAGCACACCAACATGGCGGGCGAGATGCAAAAGTTGCTGACGACAGTGCAGTTCGAGATCAACACGACCATCCGCTTCAGGCCCAATGATGGACCCAAATCGGACGAGGGCGCAGAAGGCGAAGACGACGGGAAAGCTGGACGCCCCGAAGTCAAAGTCGATGTGTTCGCAAAACGATCCGACGGCAAAAACAAGAAGAAGCTCTCTAAGGAGGAATGACGCGTGGCCAAGGCCCTCAAGACAGGTGGCGAAGTCGACAGCTGGTGCACCAAGTGCAAGATGGTTCTCAATCACCGCGTCATCGCGATGGTCGGACCCAAGCCTGTGCGCGTGGAGTGCTCGACATGCATGTCGCATCACAACTTCAAGCAGTTTGCGCCGGGTGACAAAGCGGGGAAACCCGGCTCGCGCATCTCTGCAGTCGGAGCGGGACCGCGACCCGCGCGCATTCCTACCGTGACGCGGCTCGAACAGGAGCGTCGCGCGCGCGAGCAAATCTGGGAGAAGGCCATCGCCGGCAAAGCGATGGGCGACTTCAAACGCTACAACGTGTCGGCGACATTCTCGCCCGGCGAGTTGGTGCGCCACACGAAATTCGGCGACGGCGTCATCACGCGGGTGCTCGACGCGAACAAAGTCGAGGTCCTCTTCAAAGACGAACACCGCACGCTCGCCCAGAATTTACCGTAGAGCACCCCATGCGACGAGTTGGCGTTGCGCTCGTACTTTGCGTGCTCGCGACGCATGCGCGTGCGGACGAGATCGCGAAGGCTCCGCAAGCAGCGCGTATTGCGCCTGGTCCGTCTGGATGGCTGGGTGCTTGGCTGCTGTTGGGTCCTTACAAGGCGGCGAGCTTTGGCGTCAAAGGCGCGACGCGACCCAACGATCTCACGACTGATCCACAAACGATCGCCGAGGCGAGTCTTGCGCCCAAGTGGGGAGACTCGCCGCAAACTAGTGAAATTGAGCCTCCAAAGTGGTCTGTCGCTTCTTCGGGCGATGGCGCCATCGACGTGATCGCCGCGCTGAAATCAGTCGCTCCTCTCAAAGGTGCGACCACCGTGAAGGACAACGATCTCATCGCCTATGCTGCCGGCACGCTGCATCTCGACAAGGCGAGCAAGCTGCTCTTGTTGCTCGGGACTGACGATGGGGTCCGCGTGTCGGTCGATGGCCGAGTCGTCTTCACGCGTGACGACGCGCGACCCGAGAGAGACGACGACGATCTCATCGGGCTCGACTTGGCCGAGGGTGATCATCCCATCTTGCTGAAGCTCCATCAGCGCGACGGCGCCTGGAGCTTTCATGCGCGTGTCGTCGACGAATTGCTCGCGCCACCACAAGGAGCCTATCTCTCGCTGCCGGGTACAACGCCCGCCGACGCACGAGCTCTCGCGGCCACAATGAGCTGGGTTTCGCTGGATCGTGCGATCAACGGCGACGGCTATCGGCCCGCTCTCACCGTGCGTTTTCCGCAAGGGATACCGCTCGATGTTCCCCTGCCCGTCCGCGCAAAACTCGCAGACTCGTCGGGCAACGCGTTCTTCGATGTGGCAGCGGGCGAAGTCTCGAAGCGCACGGGCGAGATGGTGGTCGCGTTGCCAAGCATCTCCGACAGCGATTTGCCACTCGTCGAAGACAAGTTGGTCTCCTACGCAGTGACGGTCGCCGGACGAGATCTCACGCTGAAATTTTTTCCGAGACGATCGCAGCGCGAGACTCTCGCAAAAGCAGACAGCGTCCTTGCGCAAATCACAGGCAGTGAACCGTGGCTCAAGACCGACTCGCTCGAGAGTGTGCAGAGCGCGCGCGCGCGTTTGCAGTCTGCGATAAGTCACGGTGACACGGACGATCTCGCTCTCGCGCAGGAGTCTCGCG
>JAYVXK010000235.1:0-2291 GCA_043785265.1 Myxococcales bacterium
GCGTGCGGGTCGTAGAGGAAGTCACGCTCGATGCGCCAGACCTCGTGATAAATCTGCCGCCATTCGGCGCGTGGATCGACCCACACTTCGAGATTGTTCGCGGCCTTGAGCGCTCCATCTCCATCTTTGGTCGCGTCGGCCTCATCGACCAAGAACCACTTCTTGTCTTTGGAAAACAAGACCTTCTTCGCATCCGCGCTCACATGAAAGGCGCGCGCTGAATCGAGACCTTCCAGGAAGGTTTTGGTCTTGCGCTTCTTGAGGTCGAAGCGTGACACCAAGAGCGGCGGAGGGTTGTCGTCGTCGAATTCGAGGTAGTCCTCGTCGGCAAACGCGATGGGCGCGGCCATCAAGAAGAGCACGCCCGCAGGACCCGGCTGGATGTCGCTGTAGTTCGCACGGTCGATGGGCAACGCGACGATGCGCTGGTCGAGACCTTCGAAGTCGATGATCACGCGCTTCGGCTCGCCCTTCGCTTCTGGCTTGGCGTCGTCACCTTTTGCTTCGGCCTTTGGAGCCCCCGCGTCACTCGCCTCTTCGTCGCTCTCGGGTGCAACAGGCGAAGGCTGATCTTTCGAGAGCACCGCACCATACACGCTGCTCGTCACGGGCTTGCCCATGGCCGTCATCGTGCCGGTCGCTTGGAGGCCTACGTCTGTGCTGGCGAGAAACCAGAGGTATTTGCCGCCTCGATCGAAGCGTGGAGAGGACGCAGCGCTCCGACCATCGGTGACTTGATGGATGGATTTGTCCTCGATCGAATACACGAAGATGGAGGGAAGGTGATTGGGAAGGAGCTTGACGTAAGCGACCCAGCGCGAGTCAGGCGACCACACGGCGTCGAATGTGCCTCCCTCGAAACGATCGGTGTCGATCTTGACGGGGACACGACTCGCGATGTCGATCAACCAGAGGTTGAGTCGTTTGTCGGCGACGATGATCTTCTTGCTGTCTGGAGACCAAGTCGGATCGTAGAAGTACGAACCCGGCGTCCCGAGTTCGATCCGCTTCTCGAGGCCCACCCCGTCGGGCGCTCGAAACTCCAGCGCGTACTCTCCGCCTTCGTCCGAGAGCCACGCGATCCAGTTTCCGTCCGGCGACCACGCGGGATCGCGGTCTGCGACACCAGGACTGCGCGTGAGATTGCGCACATCGCCCTTGTCGGCCGGCACGCTGAGGATTTCGCCGCGTGCCTCGAACAACACGCGCTTCGCAGTCGGCGAGACCGCAGCATGAAGAATCTGGTCTTGGGCGACTCGCTCGAACCGTGGTCGCACTTGAGGCAAATCAGCCGAGATCGTGATGGGCACGAGCTGCGATTTGTTCGTGGCGATGTCGTAGAGGTGCACTTCGCCGAGCTGGGAGTAGACAATCCCGCCAGGCCCTGCAGACGCGTCGCGCACGTCGAACCCGTCTGGGTTGTGCACGACCTCGCGCACCTCGGAGCCGCCAACATCGAACGCGAACAACGTGAAAGGTCCGTTGCGATCGGAGACGAAGTAGACCGTGTTGCCTACCCACATCGGAAAGCGATCATTGGAGTTGTCGCGAGGTACTTTGGACAAGTGACTGTCTGCGAGATCGACGATCCAAACGGGTGTGGTCTGCCCACCGCGGTACTTCTTCCAATCGGGTTGCCACTGTTGGAAGGGCACATACGCGAGGCGTTTGGCGTCGGGCGAATAGCTGGCATCCGTGCCTGAAGGCAAGGGCAGCTCCTCTGGGAATCCGCCAGACGTGCTCACCGTAAAGAGCTTGGGAAGGTCACGTGCGGTCGCGCGCTCGGAGCTGATCAACACGCGCTTGCCATCGGGCGTCCAGCCCACTGCCATGTCGTAGCCCGCGAAGTAAGTGAGCCGTCGAGGTTCGCCACCCGCCGTGGCAACGGTGTAGACGTCCGTGTTGCCATCGACAGTGGAGGTGAACGCGAGAGTGCCGCCATCAGGCGAAAAGATGGGACGGTAGTTGCGAAGCTGCGTGGTGACGAGTCGCCGCGCGTCGCCGCCTTGGCGAGGCACGATCCAGATCTCTCCCGCGTACGAGAACGCGATTTGCGTCGAGGACAGCGAAGGCGCGCGAAGCACCCGCACGACAGGCTCTCCCGCAGGTGCTGGCGCAATGACTCCCGACGCAAGCGGCGCAGACGCGGAGTGAACCACCGACGGAAGCAGCGTGACGGGGTCGGGACTTGGACCGACGAACAACACAGCGAGTGTGACGAGGATCACTCCAAAGAGGGCGAACACCCCGATGACGCGCAGCTCCGATTTCATGTGAACGTGCCTCCGGCG
>JAYVXK010000236.1:0-7651 GCA_043785265.1 Myxococcales bacterium
CCCTGGGCTACAAGTCGGCGAGCGCAATTGTGGGGCTCGACGTCTTCTCCGTCGTTCATCCGAGCTATCACGCGCGGGTTCGGGAGCGTCGTGAACGCATGCTCGCCGGCGAGGTCAATACGCCAACCGAACTCAAGGTCGTAAGGCAGGACGGGACGCTCGGCTTCATCGAGATGGTGTCGATGACCATCGACTACGACGGCGCACCTGCGATTTTGTCGGTGGCGCGCGACACCACCGAGCGGCGCATCATGCAAGCAGAGTTGCTCCAAGCGGACCGCATGGCGTCTGTTGGAACGCTCGCTGCTGGCGTCGCGCACGAAATCAACAATCCGCTCGCGTACCTCAAAGGCAACCTCGACGCGCTCGCCTCCCGCAAACTGAGCGACATTTCGGCACGCGTCGAGACGCTCGCCCAAGAGGCGACACGCAGCGGCAGTCAGGTTGCCAAAGCCGAAGCAGACGCATTGATCGCCGCGCTCGACGAGGCAAAAGAGATGGTTCGCCTCGCGCGTGAGGGAGCCGATCAAGTGCGTTCGATCGTCGCTGACCTCAGGACATTTTCTCGCTCCGACGACGCTCCGAGTTCTTGGGTCGACGTGCAGCGCGTGCTCGATGCAGCGATTCACATGGCCTGGACCGAAGTGCGTGCGCGCGCGACTCTCGAAAAGCGCTACGAAGCCGTGCCCAACATCTACGCGAACGAATCGCGGCTCGCGCAGGTGTTCTTGAACGTGCTCATCAATGCAGCGCACGCGATCCCAGAGGCGCGCCGCGGGCACATTCTCGTGGTGACGCGAACCGGCGCTGCGGGTGAAGCCATCGTCGAGATCACCGATGACGGCGCCGGCATGAAGCCGGAACTGCTCGCGCGCATTTTCGATCCGTTCTTCACGACGAAGCCAGTCGGCATCGGCACGGGACTTGGTCTGTGGATTTGCGAAGGTATCGTGACCGCACTTGGTGGTCGCATCGAAGTATCGAGCGAAGTCGACAAGGGCACGACATTCGTCATCGTGTTGCCGCAACGCGATGTCGTCGCGTCCGAGCCTCGCATCTCGATACAGGCGTCTGGGCACCCGCGCAGGCAAGTGCTGGTGATCGATGACCAGCCCGAGATCTTGCGCGTGATCGAGCGAGCGCTCGGAGACCGTCACGAAGTGACGTGCGTCAACAGTGGTCTGGCCGCGCTCGAAATCATCGCGTCCGGAGAGGAGTTCTCGGTGATTCTCTGCGACGTGTCGATGCCAGAGCTCGACGGCATCGAACTATTCGCGCGCGCAACAGCCCTTGTACCGAGTCTCGCGTCACGCTTCGTATTTCTCACGGGCGCGGCGATCGACCCCCGATCGGTAGCGTTTTTGAAGCATCATCAATACATCAGCAAACCGTTCGATTTGCGCGACTTGATCAAAGCGGTCGAGGAGCACGCACGAGAGTAGAGGCATCGACGTTTTCCGATCTCGGTACTAGGCTCTCTTGCGTGACCACCACGCGCTTTGCGCCCAAGCCTCCTTGGCTCAAGGTTCGCGCCCCTGGCGGCGAGAGCTATACGCACCTCAAGGACACGTTTCGCAAGCTCGACTTGCACACGGTCTGCGAAGAGGCCCGTTGCCCGAATGTCGGCGAGTGCTGGGGAGAAGGCACAGCGACGGTCATGTTGCTCGGCGACACCTGCACGCGTGGTTGTCGCTTCTGCGCCGTCACGACTGGCAACCCGCGAGGAGCCGTCGACTCGCGCGAGCCGGAGCACGTCGCACGTGCCTTGTCGCAGCTCGGTTTGCAGTATGTCGTCATCACGATGGTCGACCGCGACGATCTGCTCGATGGAGGCGCATCTCACGTCGCCAAGACCGTCACGCGGCTGAAAGAGCTGCGCCCCGACATGCTCGTCGAGACACTGCTCGGCGATTTTCAAGGTCACATGAGTTACGTCGACACGACGGTGGACGCGCAGCCAGACGTGTGGGCGCACAACATCGAAGTCGTGCGTCGCCTGCAACGAACAATTCGCGACGTCCGCTGCAGCTACGATCAATCGCTCGCCGTTCTGCGCCGAGTCAAAGTGCGAGACCCGGGACGCATCACCAAGAGTTCGATCATGGTGGGCATCGGCGAAACGGACGACGAAGTCCTCGAGACGCTCGCCGACTTGCGCGCCGCAGGCGTGGACCTCGTCACACTCGGCCAATACTTGCGCCCATCACCCAAGCATGCGGACGTCGATCGCTACGTCGAACCCGCGACGTTCGATCACTACGCACAAGAAGCCACAAAAATGGGCTTTTCGTACGTGGCGAGCGGGCCGCTGGTGCGCAGTTCGTACAAGGCGGCAGAAGTGTTTGTGAGGAGCGTCCTGGCCGCTGGCGATCCAGAAGCGGCCAAGAAGATCCTCGACGCACGATTGATCGAGTCGCGCGCAGCCGCCGTGGCAGCAGGTGGGAGCGAGTTTTCGATGAGTGAACTTGCAGCTCGCAGCGCATCGAGTTTGGTTCCGGTCGCGAGTTTGGTTCGCAAGTCGGGGAGAGCGGAATGATCGTCGTCGTGCGGAGCGTGGCTCTGGCGTGCATTTTCATGGCGTGCCGGGAGAACGCCGAGACCGTCACGCAACCACCTTTGACTGTCGCAACACCTCCGCTCTTCGCCAGCGATGCAGCTCCGACGTCGAGCGCAAAAACGCTGCCGGACTTCAAAGACCGCGCCCCGCCCGTGACCGCGCAGATCGTTCACCTCTCCACGACTACGCCGTTCAAAATCGAACACGTCGCTTGCGAAGAGCGCATCGTCGATGTTGCCAAGGGCAACGCGAAAGCAGCGGGCGAGACTCTCGCCGAGGGCGACATTCTCCTCACGCAAGGGAAGGGCAGCTACGATCTCACCGGCGACGGCATCGCGGTTTTTGCGATCGCGCGAGGCAGCAATTGCGAGCCTCCGATCCCACCGATGAGTAAGCAAGTCATTCGCGCCAGCGACGCGCCCGACCTCGCGTGGGCGTTTGGTCACATGCATGCGCACCTCGATGCGGAGTCGAGAGTATCGCCGCTCGTCTACGTCGGTCGTCTAGCGGGAGACGCGCCGGTGGCAGAGCACTCGCACGCGGGAACATGGGAAGTGCTCGCTGCAGTCGAGGGCTCCGGCACGTTCAAGCTCGATGGTCAGGACTACACGCTCCACAACGAACAGGTGGTCGTCGTGCCGCCGGACACCAAGCACTCCTACACGCCAGGCCACGACGATCATCTCCGCGCCGTTCAGTTCTATTGGCCACCAGGACCGGAACAACGATTCCGCGTGTTGGCAGACGCGGGCGCACCCATTGCTCCGGCGCCTCAGTCGGGGCCGATCGCTCAAAATTTTTCGCTACCGCAAATCAACCAACATGGCTCGTTCAACTTGTCCGCGCAAAAGGGCAAAGTCGTGCTGATCGATTTTTGGGCGACGTGGTGCGCGCCTTGTCAAAAGGCGATCCCCAAGTTGCAAGAACTCTATTCGAAGTATCAGGGAGCGGGACTCGTCGTCGTGGGCGTATCGGTCAATGACCCAGGAGACGCAGCCGAGGCGAAAACCATGCTGTCCTCGCTCGGCGCGAAGTATCCCAATGTGATCGACGGCGACCATGCAGTGGCCAAGACATTCAGTCTGTCGACCATGCCAACGACTGTGGTCTTGGACAAGGCAGGCGTCGTGCGGTTCACTCACGCGGGCTACCACTCGGGCGACGAACTCACCTTCGAACAAGAAGTGAAGAGCCTGCTCACGCAGCAGCCATAAATGCCGCTGCCCGGTTTTCGTCTTTTCGGTCTTGACGGCAGCTAGCGGAATGAATATTCATTCCTTCGTGGCTCACGCGAACCCTCATGCTCACGTCGACGACAAGCGAGAGGCCATCCTTTCAGCCGCGCTCGAGCTCTTTGCGGAGAGGGGCTTTCATGGCACCGCAGTGCCCGAGATTGCAGTTCAAGCGGGCGTGGGCGCGGGGACGATTTATCGGCATTTCGAGAGCAAAGAAGCCATCGTCAACACGATTTACCAGCGGTGGAAGGGGTCGTTGGGCGCAAGTCTGATGGACGACTTCCCCTACGATGCGCCCGCGCGCGCTCAGCTCGACCACTTCATCGGCCGCCTCTTCGCGTTCGCAAAAAAGCATCCTTCTGTCCTCAAATTCCTCGAGGCGCATCATCACGCCCCCTACCTCGATCAACCAAGTCGTGACATCGAGGCCCGTCTGCTCGAACCCGTGCGCGGGTTTTTCGATCAGCACATCAAGGCGCGCATCATTCGAAAAGTGCCTGCAGAAGTGCTGTTTGGCATCGTTTGGGGTGGCGTCATGGGCATCGTGCGAGCGTCCTGGGAGGGCTACGTCGAGCTCGACGACAAGATCGTGGCGCACGCAAAAGACTCTCTTTGGGATGCGATTCGTCGCGTCGACTGAATTTTTTTGAACCATCAACAGAATGAACGTTCATTCCCTTTTATAGGAGAAAAGACAACATGGCTCGCTCACAGATCATCCTCGTCACTGGCGCAACCTCGGGAATTGGCCGCGCCGCTGCTCTTCATCTCGCTCGCGCAGGGCATCGCGTGTTTGCCACTGGCCGCCGCGCCGCCGCGCTCGAATCGCTACAGAAAGAAGCGGGAACGCTGAAACTCGAAGGGATCGTCATGGATGTCACCAAGTCGGAGTCGATCGCCGCCGCGAAGAAAGAAATCGACAAGCGAACCGACAACTACGGAGTCGATGCTGTGGTCAACAACGCAGGTTACGGCCTCGGTGGCCCGCTCGAAGAAGTGACCGATGAAGCTCTGCGCGCGCAATACGACACGAATGTCTTTGGCTTGATGGCCGTGACACGAACGTTTCTTCCTCGGATGCGCGATCGACGACATGGTCGCATCATCAACGTGTCGAGCGTGGGCGGGCGTGTGACTCTGCCGATGCTTGGCGCGTACAACTCGACCAAGTATGCGGTCGAGTCTCTTTCGGATGCGCTGCGCATCGAGTTGCGCCCGTTTGGCGTGAAGGTCGTCATCATCGAGCCGGGATCGATCGCGACTGAATTCGCAGAGGTCGCGATGGACACGTTCGAGGCAAACAACAAGTCGCCTTACGCGGGTGCACTCGCGGAAGCCGCCAATTTTAGGGCGATCTTCGACAACAGTGCGGTCGGTCCAGAACACGTGACCCGCGCGATCGTCACGGCCGTGGAGAGCTCGCGTCCCTCGGCGCGATACGTGCGACCGTGGCGAACCTACGTGATGCTTTGGGCTGCGCGGTTGCTTCCGACATCATGGTTCGATGCTCTGCTCGGACGCCTGACCGGACTGACGAAGAAGAAGCTTTTCGGTACGCCGGCGCCTGCGCAGCTCACGGCAGTCTGAGCCCGTCGGCACCGGTTCGGTCTCCACACCCGGTCGCCGCACCCGTACCCGTCCCCGTCTCCGTCCCCGCACCCGTCCGCATCCCCGCGCCCGTCCCGGTTTCCTCCGGGCGGGTTTTCTTTGCACTTCTTCGCATCTCAGCTCGACAGGCAAAACACGGCAAATCGGCGATTGCGCACCTCGGAGCACACGCTTTGGAATGGGGTAGGTCTTGCGAGGGTTGCTCGTAGGAACAACAGTAGTGGAGATCGTCGGTCTGCCTAAGCCGTCTGACATCGAACGACGGCACGTCCGCGCCTTAGAGCGGCGTGGTCAACCCCAGAAAGATGCTCATGCGCAAAGCTTTGCCAGTCTTGGTTGTGTTGGGTGCAATTGGCGCGTTCGCGTTATCTCAGCGCGCAACAGCAGCCGACCCTGTCGCAGACGACACTCAACTCGAGGCCGATGCCGTGGGCGACGTGTTGGCCGGCGAAATCCTCGTCGACATGAACGACGACGCGACTGAGAGCGACATCGCGGACCTTTCTCGGATCGCTGGCGTCACTCTCCACGCAAACAGCGCACTGTCGAGTGACGACAAGTTCGAGGTTGGCGACGTCGATCCCGCGAATGAAGATTCCGTATTGGAGCGCATCAAGGGTGACCCGCGCGTCGAGCACGCAGAGGCGATGGGCGTCTACCGCGCCACATTCGTGCCCGACGATCCTCTCTACGCGAGCAAGCAATGGCATCTGAAACGCGTCGGTGCAGAGCGCGCGTGGGACGAGTCATGCGGGATGGGCGTGACTGTCGCTGTGGTGGACACGGGCATCGCCTGTTTCGACAAGGGCCCTTTCATGAAGGGCACCGATCTGGCGGGAACACGCTGCGAAGGTGGTTTCAACTTCGTCGACAAGGGGTCGCCTGGTTATGACGATCAAGGCCACGGCACGCACGTCGCGGGCACGATCGCGCAGACGACCAACAACGGCAAAGGCACCGCAGGACTCGCATACTGCTCGACGCTGATGCCCGTGAAGGTCCTCAACAAGTTTGGCTGGGGGACGACCGCCAACGTCGCGGAGGGCATTCGTTTTGCCGCCGATCACGGCGCGCAGGTCATCAACCTCTCACTCGGCGGCCCCATCAAGAGCGACATCCTCGAAGCGGCCGTGAAGCACGCGCACGACAAAGGCGTCGTCATCGTCGCCGCCGCTGGAAACAGCGGGCGCGCAGTGGGTTATCCCGCGGCCTATCCCGACGTGATCGCGGTCAGCGCCACAGACTCGAACGACAACATCGCGAGTTTCTCTTCGCGTGGTCCCGAGGTCGCCATTGGCGCCCCTGGCGTGAGCGTCACTCAGCAGACCATCTGCAACGGCGGCAAAGACAAGTGCGAGATTTTTGGCACCTTCAACGGCACGAGCATGGCCTCGCCGCACGTCGCAGGCGCGGCTGCGATGGTGGTCGGCACGGGCATCACCGATCCAGACGCAGTCCGAGCCAAGTTGCAATCGACGTCGAACCCGAAGAGCGAGAAAAACTTGTATGGTGCAGGTATCTTGCGAGCCGATTCGGCGGTGAGCTCGACGCTTCTCTCGCACGCGTTTCTCCGCGTCATCGCGCTGCTTGGGTTGCTCGCGTTGATCGCCAAGCGCATCAAGTCGCAAAAGGGTGAATTGGCAAAAACCAAAGGCGTGCTTTTGGGTGCGCTCATCGGCGGCTTTGGCTTGTTGCCCGTATTGCCCTTCACTGGATTGCTCCCACGCATGGGAGACCTGCGGGTCATTGGCGAGTTGCTGATGCGGCCCATCGCAGAGTGGGACCTCGTGATGAGTGCGGGCTGGCACCGCTTCCTCCCGCTGGCCAACGCAGTGCCTGCGATCGTCGCAGCGCTGCTCCTCTTCGGCAGCAAGAAGTCGCGCCCAACAGTGGGTGGTCTTGCGCTCGGCTGCGCTGCAGTCTGCGCGCAGATCGCGTTCTCGGGTGATGTAGCCTTCTTCGCGGGTGGTTTCGCATTGCGCGTGTGGATGGTGCTCAACGTGGTTGCTTGCGCGTGGATCGCACGCCTCGCGCTCGACAAGCGGGCGTGATCAAAAGGCGGTCGGCGTCGCTCTAGAATCCGTTGCCGCGGCCACGGAAAGTGCTGCAACCGATCGTCTCATCATTTGGGGTAGCACTCCGCTTTGAAGTGGCGGTTGCCATCTGCGTCGATCGTGAAGGGCGGGGTGCAATTGGCCGCGGCGGGATCGACAGTTTTCTGCGAAGCGCTCGCCCGCGGCACGACTGTGTG
>JAYVXK010000237.1:0-2290 GCA_043785265.1 Myxococcales bacterium
CGAACCTACCAACGACCTCGACATCGCCACACTCTCTGCGCTCGAAGAGTTGCTCGAGTCATGGCCAGGGTGCGTGCTGGCTGTGTCTCACGATCGGTACTTCTTGGATCGCGTGGCCACATCCATTCTGTCGTTTGAATTGGATGGTCGTGTCATTCAATATCAAGGTAATTACGGGACGTACTTGTCGCTGCGTCCACCTCCCGCTCTTCGCGCATCGGCGCCTCCTCCTCCCTTGGTTCCCATTGCCAAGAAACCAGCCAAGAAGGCACTGACTTATGCCGAGCGACTCGAGCTCGACAAAATCATGAGTGTCATCGCGGAGGCTGAAATCAAGGTCTCTGCGCTCGAAGCGTCTCTCGCTGACCCCACGATTTACACCAGCCAACCGGCAGAAGCGAAACGCATGGGAAGCGACCTCGAGTTTGCCAAGGCCGACGTGGCGCGCTTGGTAGCGCGATGGGAAGACTTGGAGTCCCGTCGATAGCGCTCAGTCGCCGACCACACCGAACCACAAGTGTTCGGCGCTTCCGGTGGAAGATCGAATGAAGAAGGGCTCTGCCCCAAAGTTCTGATTGGTACCCACACGCGCGATGGTCATCTTGATGACGTCACCCTCGACGCCGCTCGTCTTGTCGAACGAGAACTTGAGGAGGGTTTGGCCGACGGTCCATTGTGAGAGATCCTGCGCGCTGACATTCCACCCAGTCGTGGGACCATCCGAGATCATTTTGAGGTCGACTGTCGCTTTCGCGCCGCTCGCGAGTTTGAGTCCGAGTGCTGGGATCGATTGGCCGTAGTAGTTGACGTTCACGGTGTCGCTGAGCACGGGAGCGGCGACGAACCACCACGGGCTGTCAGACGGCAAGCACGGATCATGGCCAAAAAAGGCTGATTTGTTGGACCATGAACGTTGCACGAGGAATGGATAGTCGGTGGGTTGGAAGTTCGCGTTCGACGTGTGCTCGCACATGTCACCGACCTCGCTGCCGCCGAAGAGAGACCACGCGACGTCGCGCTCGCCGACCGATTGAAAGCCGCCCGGCGCGGAGTCGGTCGCGGCCTCGATGAACTCGTGACTCGACACGGCCGTGAGCGCCGAGATGTCTGCGCAGCGCGGCATGACCGCATAGGCAACCCACTGGTTCTTGAAATAGAAGTAGCTGTGGTACGCGCCAAACGTATAGCAAGACCTGCCCCACGTGGTCTGAACCTGACTGCCCGATGGATAGTAAATCGAATAGACAGTGTTCGCCGTCGGCTGTGGGAAGGTAGGGTCGCCTATCTTCTTTCTTAGCCAAGCTTGGATCTCCGAATCTGAGATCTTCGTAGGGGCTACCTCTGACAAATGAACGGGGTCTCCCGTGATGGCGTCGCCGATTCCGTAGTCGGAAGCCACGGCACGCCACCAACTCGTGCACCCGAACGAAGCGACGAAGTCCTCTATTTCTGGGCGCAAATCGTCGCTGTCGAATGTGATGGGGACGAAGATGGGAAGCGCGTCGACGAGATTCTTGGCGGCGACCACCTGAGGCAATGTCGGGTTTTGCGCGACTCCTCCCTCTGTGCCGCCTTCGGTTGCAGCATCCGACGCTCCGCTGTCGACGACAGATGCGATGAACTGTGGCGGGACTCCTGCGTCTGGCCCACGCACGCATCGCGTACCCACGGGGACATAAGGTGGCGGTGCGGTATCTGGACGAGGCGCTGCGTCTCTGACCTTGGGCAAGACATCGGATCCTGCGTCTGCCGGTGGCGCGACCTCGCTGCCGCCGCATGCCCACAGAATCGACGACGCACTCACGCACGCTGCTGCAATCGCGACAAACCGTTGATGCACGCATGCAGTCTAGCGGCTGGCAGGCTTGTCTGCCTCACATTCACAATCGAGCGCGTTTCGGTCTACTCTGTCGGCGCATGGCGTATCCCCCGCGGCAACTCTGGGCGCTCGCGCTCTCTGGAGTGCTGACTGAATTGGAAAGTGCTCACCACGATGAGATCGGTGGTTGGGGCAATAACGAGCACACGCGAGCGTGGTGCACCAATACACTCGCGAACTTTTATGGAGTGAAGACTCCTCAAGACTTTCACGACACCATGAAGTGGCTGCTCGGCACTGGGCACACCGCCGAGGCGCGTCAGGTGCTGGCGTCGCTCAATCCCAATCCGGCGATGGACGATCAGCGTCACGCGCTCGTTCGAGCCAATCGCAGCCAGATCGAGCGCTCGGGTCTCATGGCGTGGGACACGGGTCGGCTCGTCGCGGTGGTGGGTTGGGGAACTTGGGCGG
>JAYVXK010000238.1:0-2285 GCA_043785265.1 Myxococcales bacterium
CGCGCCAAATACATGCATACTGCAGCCATCGTGTCGTCGCGTCAGATTGGCGACATCGATAGCGCGATTGCCTACTACGATCGCGCGCTCGAGTTCGACCCGACGCTCACCAAAGCACTCGACGAAGCGCTCGATCTACGCAAACAAAAAGGCGACCACGACGGCGTCGAACGCTTGCTCAAAGTGCAGCTCGATCAGGCCAAAAATGCGCAGGATCGCACGGCGCTACCCAAGATTCTCGATCAGCTCGGCAAGCTCTACGAGAAGTTCCTCAACGAGCCCGAGATGGCGATCGACGCCTACGAAGCCGCGCAAGCGTTCGACCCTGACAACAAAGAACGCAGCGACGTTCTCGCAGAACTCTACGCGAGTGACGTCACGCAATATCTCGACAAGGCGGTCAAGGCGCAGGCGCAGATCCTCAAGCGCAACCCGTATCGGGTCGAGAGCTACAAGCTGCTGCGCAAGCTCTACACCGAGGGCAAGCGTCCTGATCCCGCGTGGTGTTTGTGTCAAGCGCTGTGCGTTCTCAATCTCGCCGAGCCAGACGAAGAGCGTTTTTATCGGCGTCACAAGGCGGACAACGCCGCGCCTGCGCAGTCTGCGCTGACCGAAGACGACTGGACCAACAAGCTTGCGCACCAGGATCTCGATCCGCTGCTAACGCGCATTTTTACGCTGATCCAGCCAACCATCATTCGCGCGCGCACGCAGCCGCTCGAGGCGCAAGGACTCGATCAGCGCTACGCGATCGATCTCTCGCTTCATCCTTATCCGGTCTCGCAGACTCTCTATTACGTGCAGGGCGTGCTCGGATTTCCCGCCCCGCTCGTGTTTCAAAATCCGAACGACCCAGGCGGCCTCGGTTTCGTTCACGCACACACTCCCGCGATTGTTCTTGGGCGTGTTGCGTTCGAGGCGCAGGTGGCCACGCAGCACATGGCGTTCATCGCAGGTCGGCACCTGACCTATTACCGACCTGGTTACTATGTTCGTCACCTGGTTCCGACGGGCACAGGTCTAAAAGCCTGGCTCTTTGCGTCGATCAAATTGAGTGTGCCGCAGTTCCCGATCTCGGCTGATTTGCAGGGTCCTGTGACAGAGGCGATGACGGCCATGCAGAGCATCTCGCCTGCAGACAAGGAGCGACTGGCCAGCGTCGTCTCCAAGTTGATTCAAAGCGGCGGCGCGCTCGACCTGAAGAAGTGGGTCGCTGCGGTCGACCTGACGGCAGATCGTGCGGGCTTCATGCTCGCCCACGACTTGTCGCTCGCGACCGAGGTCATGCGTGCAACCGAAGACGGCGCGAGCGTGCCCTCGAAAGAGCGCATGAAGGAGATCGTGCTATTTAGCGTCAGTGAAGATTACTTCAGCATTCGAGAACGCCTCGGCATCACCGTGGAATCTTGATCGCAGATCGCTTACTGCGGCGCGAGTTGATTATTTAGAGAGGGATTTTTTTATGAAGAACGGTCTTGTCATTGCGGCGCTTGTGCTTGCGGCGTGCAGCTCTACGCCGGCTGCGAATAAAACGGATGCGGGTGGTGGTGATTCGGCCAGCGAGGCGAGTGCGAATACGTTCACGCTCAGCGGGCGCATCGTCGATTTTGGCGGGTCGAATCCTCCAACCAAGGGCGCCACGGTGACTGCTGGCACCTCGACTGCCACGACCGATGACAAAGGCATGTACTCACTCACCGTGCCCAAAAACACGGCCTTTTCGCTCAACGTTCAGAAGACGGGCTACGTCAAACTCATCGAGCAAGAGACCATGCTGACGGGCGACGCCGATCGCGGTGACACCGACGCAGTGGGTGCGGGAACGCAAAGCTTCCTCGAAGCGGCGCTGACGGGCTTCAACGGCGATCTCGCGGTCTTCTCACTTCAAGTCATCGCGCGCGGCAGCTGCGCATCTGCAGATGGCGCGACCGTTGCTCTCGACCCCGTAGGCACCGAGAAGCTCCTCTACTTCAAGAGCGGCTTTCCCAATTCCGCGCAGATGTCGGTCATCGACGGCACCGTGCCAAGCGCGGTGTTCTACAACGTGACCGTCGGTCAGAAGATCACCGTCAAGGTGACTCATCCCACGTGCAAGCAGTCCACCTTCCCAATCGCGGACGTGAAGGCGCCAAACATCACCTATAGCGGCGCCGTCAACACCGAGCCGGGCGACCCCGTTGGCCAAAAAAAACCCGCCGCGTCGTTTGCGCGCATCTACATCGAGTAATTGCGCCGTCTCGTCTTCGGGGGCCTGTTTTTAGGCGCGATCGCGTCATGCAAGTGCG
>JAYVXK010000239.1:0-2285 GCA_043785265.1 Myxococcales bacterium
GAAAATCCGATGCGCGTCTTCCCCGCGGTGCACTACTCGATGGGCGGCTTGTGGGTCGACTTCGAGCGCGCGGAAAACGGATCGCTCGTGGTCGGTTCACCCAAGAACCACTCGACGAGCATCGAGGGTTGTTACGCGTGTGGCGAAGTCGATTATCAGTATCACGGCGCTAATCGATTAGGCGCCAACTCGCTATTGTCATGCATCTACGCCGGCATGGTCACGGGTCCGGCAATGGCGTCCTACCGACAGGGTCTGGCGCAGAGCAGCTACGACGTGTCGAGTTCGCTCTTCGAAAAGGCCGAAAAGCGCGAGCAAAAGAAGTGGGACAAGATCCTTGGGATGGACGGCGACGAGAACGCCTATCAAATCCACGAGGAGCTTGGTCAGGCAATGCTGCTGGACGTGACGATCGAACGACACAACGACAAGATCGACAAAGTGATTGCCAAGATCGACGAGCTGACCAACCGCGCGAAGAAGTGCGACGTGCTCGACGCGAGTACGCGCGCCAACGACAACGCGCGCTTCATTCGCCATCTCGACAACATGCTCGTGCTCGCCCGAGTGATCGCGCAAGGCGCACGCAACCGCGACGAGTCACGCGGGGCGCATTTCAAGCCTGAATTCAAGGGCGATCGCAATGACGGCGAGTGGCAACGATCGACGCTCGCCTTTCACGCAGACGGCGGCAGAGGTCCGCCCACCGTCGTGTTCAAGCGCGAGTTCGACTACTCGCTGCACAACAAGACACAACACATCACAGACGCGATCGACAGTTCGCTCGTGAAGCCGCGCGCGCGACGCTACGAACAAGCCGGCGCCGCGAGCGCAGTGGCAGCTCACAAGAGCGACGACCAAAAGGACAAGCAGGCCGCGACGCCTGCGGAGTGAACAGCATGGCCGACAAGACGATCCGTCTCAAAATTCAGCGCCAAGACGCGAGCGACAAGCCCGAGACCAAACGCTGGGAAGAGTTCGACATCGCGTGGCACCCGCAGATGAACGTCATCAGCGCGCTCATGGAAATTCGCAAGAACCCAAAGACCATCACCGGCAAGAGTGTGGCTCCCATCGTTTGGGAGGCAGCCTGCCTCGAAGAGGTTTGCGGGTCGTGCACCATGATCGTCAACGGTCGCGTGCGACAAGCGTGCACGGCGCTGATCGACCAAATCAGCCCAAATGCAGAGCCAATCACGTTGCAGCCGATGAGCAAGTTCCCGCTCGTGCGCGATCTCATCGTCGATCGTCAGCGCATGTTTGATGACCTCAAAAAGGTCAAAGCGTGGGTTCAGCTCGACGGGTCACACGAACTGGGACCAGGACCTCGACAGAGCCAAGAGAATCAAGAAGAGGCGTATCCGCTCTCTCGCTGCATGACGTGCGGCTGCTGCTTGGAGGCGTGTCCACAAATCAACGACTCATCGAACTTCATTGGTCCGAGCGCGCTCAATCAAGTACGGCTGATGAACCTGCACCCAAGCGGCAAAATGCACGCGGCGGAGCGTCTCGAAACCGTCATGGGTGAAGACGGTGTCGTTGGTTGCGGCAAGGCGCAAAACTGCGTCGAGGTGTGCCCAAAAGAGATCCCGCTCGTCGACTCGATCGCGGTCGTCTCGCGGCAGGTCACCAAACAAATGCTTTTTGGGTGGCTGCTCAAGTAGGGTTTGGACAGACGGTGAGGATGGTTGGCGCAAAACGGAGTATCGTTCGACGCATGCGCGCGGCGGGCTCGATTGCATTGTGCATCTTCCTCGCGCCGATGGTCGCGCACGCAGACGACCCGCCTCCGCCTGTGACTGCTGAACAGGCAAAAGCGGCTCTCGCAGGGGACACGCAGCCCGATTCGATTTTGCCGCAAGCGCCCCTCGAGGCACCACCAGCACCGCCGCACAAGCGCGGGCTCGTTCTCGAGGGATCCCTCGGCGCGCTTGGCTTTGCCGGAAAGTTTCACAACATCGCGCCGCCCGCGGTCTGGATGCACTTTCATGTCGGCTACGAGATTTTCAAGTGGTTGATGCCGTTCGTGTCAGGCGAACTTGGCTTCACCGATACGAGCGCGACCGCAGCCGATCCATCCAAAAATAGAGCGTTTCCGATTTATGGTTTTGGTGGTGGCGTTCGATTCACGATCCCGGTCAGCGCGCGCGTAGGCGTGTTTGCGCAAGGCGACATCGGCGCCATGCAAGCCGACATCACCAAGTACGCGCTGGCCAATCTCGGCTACGCGAACGCCGAAAAACTCGGCTTGTACTACGGCGGCAAGCTCGGCTTCGAGTGGTACC
>JAYVXK010000240.1:0-2285 GCA_043785265.1 Myxococcales bacterium
CGAAAACGGTGGCGGGTGAGGGCGTGACAGTCGCGGAGCACGACGAACTCGGATACGGCGGCGCCTTGATTTTGGCCCGATCGCAAGAGGCCCTTGGCAAACTCGATGTCGCGCGCGGCGACGTCGCGTTCTGGGACGCGCTTCGTGTGGAGCGTGGAGTTCCGCGGTTTGGTGTCGACTTCGACGCGACTACTTACCCGCAAGAGGCATCGCTCGAGAAGCGCGCGGTCTCTTTCGACAAGGGTTGTTACCTCGGACAAGAAGTCGTGTGCATGCTCGAACTCCGTGGCCACGTGAAGCGCAAGCTCGTCTCCATCACAGTCGACGGCTCAGAGGCTCCCGCTCATGGGACCAAAGTGAACGACGACGCAGGAGCAGAGATCGGCACGCTCACGAGTGTCACAATGGGCCCTGAAACCAGCCAGATCGTCGGACTCGCCATGCTAAAACTCGCGAAGACCGCTCCCGGCACAGCGCTCCACATCGGCTCCGCCAGCGCTCATGTCCGCTCGCTCTAAATGCGTCGGTCGAGTTTGAAGCGCTTGCGGTTCGGTTCGCTCGACTCGAGACGCGTCACCTTCAACATCTCGAGAGCGATCTCGCGAACGCGGCCGTCTTTGCCAACTCTGAGGTGAAGCCGATCGCCATCGCCTTTGACCACTTCGCATCGACCGAACGCAAAGTGTTCGACGACATCGCCAGCGTCTGGGAATGCGCCGTCGCCTTCTTCTTCTTCTGGTGCAGACGGCGCGACAGGGCGCGGCGGAATGGGTGCTGCAGCCATCATCGGCTTGGAGATGGGCGGGCGCGGAATCACCTTCTGCTCGCTCGCGGAGATCGCTTCGCCCCATGCTTGCGGAGCCTTTGATTTAGCGGGTTCGGTGCGGTCACCTCCGCCGACATCGACATTCCAAAGCCAGACGCCGCTCGCGCGATCGATCGCCTGATCGATGCGTGTATCTTCCAACGAAACGACATGAGCCTCGAGTCCCACGACGCGCGCTCGCACGAGCTCGCCAGCGATGGTCTCCAAACCCGTCGGCGTCTCGTAGGAGATCACCACGCGCATGCCCACCGAGACATCGCCTTCGTGTTCGCCGATCGCAGCGTCAATCACCACGGCACGCACAGGTCCCGCCACGAGTCGTACGGCACCGGGTTCAGCGTGGCGACTCTCGATCGCGCGCAACTCCACGTCTGCGAGCACGCCATGTCCTGTGGCCCATCCAGCGCGCACTTCGTGAACTCGCAACAACTCGAGCAGCGCATCCGGCAAGACTTCGCCCTGATGAGCACGCACGACAAAGTGCCGCGTTCGCTCACTGGCAGTAAGCCTCACGTCGGCCCCGGAGACGGAGACGGCGACAGGGACGGCGACGGGGACGGGGACGGGGACGGGAGCGGGGACTGCGACGGGGACGGATTCGGTGCGCTCATGTCGATGACCTCTGGGGGTTTGGGCGGAGGTTCTGGGCATCCCGCGCCGCCCGCCGATTCTTTCGGACCCTGCACCTGCGGGCACTTGTCATTCGCATCGAGCACACCATCTCCATCCGTATCGTGAGCAAGTGGAGCGAACACGATTCCCAGCGTGAATCGATAGCGCGGAGTCGTGAGCGGAGCCTCGGAAGCAAACGGAAGCCAACCGCCCCCACCAAGTGAAATCGCAAAGTCGCCCGCGCCGAGCGGTACGGTTCGTAGCGCGACGTCCCATTCGGCAGGAACAATCGTCGAGCGCTGACTGACGACGCCGCCCGCGATCGGTGTCGTGGAAGTTTGATCGGCGAACACCGGCAGAGCGCGCGCCTCGAGCATCACGCTGAGCCACTCGTGCGGCAGGACATCCACTCCAGCGCCAAGACCGATCACGGCTTGCGTCCCGATGCGCGCGGTCGCCAACTCTTGCGTGCTGCGAATGCGTAGACCCAGCTCTGCGCCGAAAAACAGCCTTCCCAAGCGATAATCGGCCGCGACCGACGGAATGAAGACGCCGCTCTTGTCGCCTGCGAATTGAGCCGTGTCGCCAATGGGCATGCTGACTTCGAAGCGACCAGCGAGTCCGACTTTGCGCGCCGCCTTGTCCCAAGGATCGACACGAGGGCGGGCGAGGATCGCGTAAGCAACGCCGAAGCGAATGTCGCGCGTCACCGTGTCGCGGAGGGTGTCTTTGCCGGTGATCGGCGCGGTCCCCGAGCCACCCTGACCAAATGTGATCGGCAGCATGAGATCGAGTTCGAGGCGCTTGGTCACTCCGTAAGCAAACAAAAATGTGCCCGTGACTTGAT
>JAYVXK010000241.1:0-2284 GCA_043785265.1 Myxococcales bacterium
GAGCGCGCGCCTCGAGCATCACGCTGAGCCACTCGTGCGGCAGGACATCCACTCCAGCGCCAAGACCGATCACTGCTTGCGTCCCGATGCGCGCCGTCGCCAACTCTTGAGTGCTGCGAATGCGTAGACCCAGTTCTGCACCGAAAAACAGCCTTCCCAAGCGATAGTCGGCCGCGACCGATGGAATGAAGACGCCGCTCTTGTCACCAGCGAACTGAGCCGGGTCGCCAATGGGCATGCTGACTTCGAAGCGACCGGCGAGTCCGAGTTTGCGCGCCCGCTCGTCCCAAGGATCGACACGAGGGCGCGCGAGGATCGCGTACGCAACACCGAAGCGAATGTCGCGCGTCACAGTATCGCGGAGGGTGTCTTTGCCAGTGATCGGCGCGATTCCCGAGCCACCCTGACCAAACGTGATCGGCAGCATGAGATCGAGTTCGAGTCGCTTGGTCACTCCGTAAGCAAACAAGAACGTGCCCGTGACTTGATCGTCGATCGCCGCGGCATCTGTGCCGTTTGGTCCAGGCGACGGAACGTGCAACACGATCGGCCGCGACTGATAGCTCGTGACGAGACCAAAGCCGACGCGGCCCTCACTGAGCGTTTCTACGCCGCCGATCGACGTGAACCGCGCGGGCCCCGCGTGCGGCCAAAGAGTGTCGGAGTTGATGCACGCGCTGACATGCTGGCTGTTGCAGTTGCCGGCATGCGCCACTCTCGCCCCGAACGACGCCGCCATGAGCGACGCGCCGATCATGATGACGGCACGTCCGCTACGCGGCGTGGTCAACACCAGGCGGAGACCCTTGCTCATGCCGTCACGACGCTAGTACCGGCAAAGCAAGACCTCAATCTCCATTCAGATTCGCCGCAACCGAAAGCCTCGAGCGTGCGGCACCAGGGACGTGGTAGACGCGGCTTGCCATGAGGATCGAAGTTGATCGGCCCCTCGTGCTGGGGAGCGCATCGCCACGCCGCCGCGAGATTTTGCAGGCGCTCGGCATTCCGCACGTGGTGGTGCTCGCACCAGTCGACGAGGCAGAGCAGCCGAACGAACCCGTCGACGACTACCTGATGCGCGTCACTCACGCCAAGCTCGCCAGCGCATGCGCAACGCAATCTCCCGAGCTTGCCCGCGCAGCCGCGGTCCTCGTCGCAGACACGACTGTGGTGCTCGATGACAAGATGCTCGCAAAACCAGAGTCGTTCGCCGCCGCTCGCCGCATGATCGCCTCGCTCGCAGGTCGCGCGCACGAGGTAAAAACAGCCTTCGCGATTGGATCGCCCCAAGGTGCCGTACTTCATGGCGAGATCGTGAGCGCGCGGGTCGTGTTTCGCGCGATGGCCCCAGACGAGATTGATGCGTACGCAGCGACCGGCGAAGGCCTCGACAAAGCCGGCGCGTATGCCGTGCAGGGCGGCGCGGCCGCATTCATTCCACGCATCGAAGGATCGTTTTCGTGCGTCGTGGGTCTGCCCGCGTGTGAGCTCATGGTCGCTCTACGACGCTTGGGGTTGCGTTGAACAGTCATGACGACGTGCGACTGCGCTCCTGGCGCGCGTCCGTCGTCGCGGGTTTGGTGGCTCTGGCAGCACGCCTGCTCGTAGTGCTCTGGGCCGCAGGTCGTTTTCCGCCGATTGGCGACGGTCACTACTACGCAGTCTTTGCCGAACGACTCGCCCACGGGCAGGGGTACACGTGGCTCTGGGACGACGGCACAGTCACCTACGCGGCGCATTATCCGGTCGGGTATCCCGCGATCATAAGTGTATTTTACATGGTGTTTGGTGTGCGCGCGGCGGTGCCGATGGTCATCAACGCCATCGTTGGATCGCTTGGCGTCGTGGCTGCGCATCGACTCGCGCTCATGGCCATGTCACCGCAGCGCGCGCGATGGGCAGCACTCGCGGTTGCGTTGCACCCCGCGCTCGTCCTCTACACGCCTGCGTTCATGACAGAGGGCGCGACGCTGTCTTTGTTGCTCATCGGTGCTGCGATCGCGCTGGGTGATGGGCACCCGTGGCGACGAGCGATCGGGGCTGGTGTTGTGATGGGGATCGCTACGCTCGTGCGCCCGCAGTGCTTGCTGCTCGGTCCAGCACTTGGCGCATGCATGCTTTTGAAGCAGCCCAGAAAATGGCCTATTTTCGCACGCGCTGCTTCGATCACCGCGATCATGGTGCTGACGTGTTTGCCGTGGACGATGCGCAATTGCGACAAGATGCATCGGTGCGCGCTCGTGAGCGTCAACGGCGGATGGAACCTGGCGATCGGAACGCAGAC
>JAYVXK010000242.1:0-7620 GCA_043785265.1 Myxococcales bacterium
CTCGCCGCTTGCAGCGTCATGACGTAAGCGTCGGCTGCGATGGTTGGCTCTCCGTGTTCTTCGGCGTAGAGCGCGCGACCGAGCGCGGCGTAGAGGCCCCCGCCCTTCAGTTCGCTCGCGCGCTTGAAGGCGTTGGCGCCTTGCGTAGCGTCGCCACCGGGCGCCACTTGCTCCGCGAGCAGCCACTTGCCGACCGTCTCGGCGTCGCTCGACGAACGACCATCATTGCGCAACTCGGCGAGTGGCACGTTGGAGGGTCGGCTCGACCCACTTCCGCCACATGCGATCGCGACCGACGCAGCGAGCGCGAGCATGAACAATTTTGTTCTCATGGCTTGCTCGCGCTGATGACGAGGCGTTGACCGAGAGCGCGGTCCGCGGACTCACAGAATGCACGGAACGCGGGATATTCAGCCGCGCTGATGCGTGTCTTGGTGATGGCGACAGTCGTGGTGACGTGGACCTGGCCGTTGGCGTTGTCGACTGCAACCGTGAAGTTGCCGTAGGGCGACGTCCCGCTCGTGGCCACGGGAGACGTGAAGACCTTCGCGTTGGCGGGCAACTTGATCGTGTGATCACTGACGCTCGTCGTCTGCGCGCGGAGGCGTACGTCGAGCTTGCGCGATGAGAGCGACGCATATTCGCGCACGAGATAACTGGCGGGTCCGACAGGCACGCTGACCAACGCGCCATCTCGGCGACCAAACATGGGGACCTTTGCGGTGACCTTTATTTCAGGCGAAATCTCGACGTTCTCGAGGTCGTTGCTGGTCGCCTGCTGCACTTCGAGTCCGGAATATTCGCTTCCGAGATCTTCTTGCAGGCGTTGTTTTCGCGTGGCCTCTGCGTGGTAGCGCATGCGCCAAGAAGAGGCCGAGACGCCCGTCACGGTGGCTTTGTAGTTCATCGCTGCGGAGCCGTCGCTCGCAAGAGTTGCGTCGACGGTGCGTGTCGTCACGCTCTCACTGGCAGGTGGATCAGGCAGGTGCACGAGCTTGGGATGTCCTTCGTTCACTTGGAGCGCGAGCGCCCCGCGGTCCATTCCAGGCAACTCGTTGCTGCCCGTGTATTCGGCCGTGCCATCCAAGTAGTGATCGATCGAAGGCACATAAGCGATCGCGTGATCGAACGGTGCAAGGCTCGCCGGCGAGTCCTCGAAGTCACCGCGCATGCCCGTGCGTACGATCACAATCGTGGCGGGAATGCCGAGCTCCTTGAGCATCGTGACGATGAGCGTCGCCTTGTCTTTGCAGTCGCCAAACCCGCGCGCGAAAATCTGCGCGCACTTGTACGGTTTGAATCCATGAATGCCAAACTCGAGCGCGACGTAGCGCGTCTTTTGGACGACATAGTCGTAGACCGCTTGGATCTTCTCGCGATCGGTCTTTTTGCCTTTGGTGATTTCAGCGACGCGCTTGCGAACTTCGTCGTCCGCGGTGAACTGATCTTTGACGAGACCCCAATACCAAAGGCCCATGTCGTCCCACGACTTGTAGGTCGACACGTGTACGTGACCGAGAAACTCCGTGTACGGCGGCTGGTTCGGCTCTGGCAGCACGGGCGCGATGTCCTTGGCCGAGAACACATAGATGCGATCGTCGCCCTTTTCTTCGACTGTGCTGGTGAGGCCTAAAACAGCCGGTTTGTTGAAGTAGAGCGTGCGCGCTTTTGGTGTGATGAGCACGTACTTGGAGAGCGCGACAGGTTCGTTTGATTGCAGATATTCCACGTCGCCAAAATAATCGGCGAACGCATTTCGCTCTGCGACGTCTTCGACGCGGTACTGCAACTCGACGACGTCGCCAGGACCAAGACGCGCGAAGCGCACGCGATACGAGCTCGCGCTCGTGTAGGTCGCCATCGAAGGATCGTTCGCGCCGCCTGTGCCCGTATCGAACGAGTCGTCGATCTCGCCGTTTTTTCGGTAGACGTGCACAGCACGCAACTGAACGGTTTGCGTGTCGCTCTCGAAGGCAAAGCCATACATGCGATCGGCTTGCGCCGCCGAGTCGGTCAATGGCTGAAAAACAACTTGGGTGAACTTGCTCGAGAGCCCGTTCGGAAACACCGTGACGACATTCAGATCCACCAAGCGACGGCCATCTGCGCCATTGGCGGGCGCGTCGCGCTTCGCCAAAAACTCACTGGAGGGGATGGCATACGCCTCGTCGGGGCGCGGCTTGGTCGGTTCGAGGTGCACCAGGTAGTCGCGCACGTCTTTGGCTTGCGGTTGAATCTCGAGGATTTTGCGGAGCAGCGCTTGCTGCTCATTTTGTTGGCCGGCGAGGCCATAGACATCGGCGAGCGATCGCATCGTGTCGACGTCTTCGGGGGAGAGTTCGAGCGCATGTTTGTAGACGCCGATGGCGCGAGCACGTTCGCCAAGCTGCAAATAGGTGTGCGCAGCGCTCTCGATTTTGTCGGACGCATCGGGATCGATTGCGAGCAATCGCTCGGTCCATCGCGTGGCTTCGGTGTTGTCTCGTCGCGCGATCGCGAGGTCGATCTTGGCGCGCAGAAATGCCGCGTCGTCAAAGCGCAGTGCGGCGTAGCGTTCCTCCATCTCGGACGCGTCGGTGGTGCGATCCTCTTGCGTGAGCGCAGCCACGGTCGCGCGAACGAGTGCGACGCTTCGCGGGCGACGAATGAGAGACTTTTGCAAAAACGCGAGCGCCGTCGCTCGCAAGTTGGCTTCGCTGAACAACTCCACGCGGGCGAGCACCGCAGTCACGTTGTCTGGATCTCGCGAGAGCGCTTCGTCATAAAACGGCACGGCGTCGCGCCAATTCACTCCGGCACGCGCGTGCGCTGCGCGAGCGAGCAAGACGGACATTTGATCGTCCGCGCTCACGCCGCCCTTTTTCACGAGGTCCTCGGCTTTGGCGATCCAATCGGCGCGTTGATTTCGGCTCTCGGAGAGATCACCCGCAAGCAGAGAGCGCCTGACGGTCGGCGCCTTCTGCGCGCTCTTGGTCGCGAGCTCGCGCGCGATGTGCTCTGCCTCGTCGTCTGATTGCGTCGACACGAGATAGCGCGCATACGCCTCTAGCGAAGCCGGATCGCCGCTCTTGACCAGCTTGTCGAACGCTTGCACCGGACCGCTCACTGTCTGTGGGGGTAGCGCCCCTTTTTTCCAGATTTTTTGCGCCTCGGCTGAGTGCAACACGTCGGCGCTCGATTCGAGATGCGCGTCGGGCGATCCGTCTGCGTTCGCCGCTCGCAGCGAGAACATTGGCGCGCCGTCGTCGCCGCACACTTTGACCAGCACGCGGTTGTAGCCAGCCTCCAACGTCACGCTCGCAGCAACACGCTCCGCGTCGAAGTCGCGATACTTCGTGTCTTCGAGCGCGACGGTGCCGTTCCACCAGACACGCATGGCGCCGGCGCTTCCGGCCCAGATCGAAACCGTCCGGCGTTGACCGACTTTGAGCGAAGGGTCCCGCACGAAGGTCGATGCGTAGGCGCAAACTTTTTCAGTGGGCCGCACGACCGCGCTCAAGTCGACCCACCCATAGGGAAACGATCCCGCCGCTGCGTGCCACACGACCGGGCGCTCTTTGCCTGGGTAGGCATTACCGATCGTGATCGGAGCCGTGTCCGTCTCCGGACCAAAGGGTTGCGCGAGGCCAGCTTTGCCTTCGTTGTCGAACGCGCCGACTGTGAGCCACTGCGAGATGTAGCCGAGCGATTTGATTTTCGCGCGCGCACCATCGAGGTCGCCAAGACGCCGCCGTGCATAGGCAAGCAGCAAGTCCGCATACACTCGCGCGGCGCCTGTTCGTGCTTGCGCGACTTCGCGCAAGGCTTCTTCGACTTCGGTCGGATCGCCTTGATCCCACTCGCTCCAAATGGAGCGCATCGCGGCGTAGGCGAGCGGCCCCTGCGCGGTCGTCCCCTCCGCGGTCAGCCGCGAGAGCTTGGGCAACCGATTGGACAGATCGCTCGTCTGTGCCGCTTGGGCGCCTTGAACGGTAGCGAGGATGGCCGCGAGAGCGAGCGGCAGGAGGGGTTTGCGGGTCGACACGGGCGCGAAACCTATCACGGCTCTCACGGCTCTCGCATCGTCAGAGCGTCAAGTGCGTCGCCCATCAAAAGGCTGCTTTTTGTGGCTTTTTCGCGAGCACGCGGTATGACGTTCGCGCCGTGATGAGCGAAGCTGCACGTCCAGAACCCGCGGCGCGTGTGAGCCCCGACCCGGCACCGGCGGCGACGAGCACGAGTGTCGTCAAAGGTTTGCTCAAGACCATTCGCCCGCATCAGTGGGTGAAGAACCTGTTCGTGCTCGCGCCGATGTTCTTTCACAAGGACGTGTTCCTCTCGACGGCGGCGGGTCCTGCGCTCAATCTGACGGTCACCGGTCGCGCGCTCATCGCGACGCTCGTCTTCTGTTTGCTCGCTGGTGCGGTCTACACGATCAACGACATCATCGACGTCGACGCGGATCGCGTCCACCCAGTCAAACGCAAACGACCCATCGCCAGCGGGTCAGTTCCGGTCGGGCTCGCTCGCATGATGGCGGTCGGACTCGTCGTCGCCTCGCTCAGCATTGCGTGCATCATCGACGTGCGGTTCGCGATCGTCGCGCTGATCTACTTCGTCGAGAATGTCGCTTATAGCTTCAAACTCAAGACCATCGCCTTCTTGGACGTCGGCCTCATTTCGTTTGGCTTCGTGCTGCGCGTGCTGGCGGGTGGCTTTGCGACGCGTGTTCATGTGAGCGGCTACATGATCGGTTGCACCGCGCTCTTGGCGTTGTTTTTGGGCTTCGGCAAGCGGCGACACGAGCTCGAACTCGAGAGCGCCGGCAAACAGCGCGCAGCCCTCGAGGCATACGGCAAGAGCAGCCTCAACATTGCCCTCGCACTCACAGGCACGGCCACGGCGGCAACGTATGTCGCCTACACTCTCGATCAGGCGACGTCCGAGTTCTTTCATTCGCAATGGCTGTGGCTCACCACGCCGTTTACGATCTTCGGCATCCTGCGATTTTTGATGATCGTGAGTGGCAAAGCCGGTCGTGGATTGAAGTCCGAGTCCCCTACACAAGAGATGCTGCGGGATGTGCCTTTCGTTTTGAACCTTGTTTTGTGGGGGATCGTCGTAGTCGCGATCGTCTACCGCTTGCGTCCCGGCACCTAGCCACGACTTCGCGGGGAATTTGAATCCACGCCACGCGTACAACCGTCGCACCATGGATTTGTCGGCTCATGTTCTGGCTCACGGGTGAGTGATGAGTTGGGACGTGCTCCTCTTGCGCCTGCCGCTCTCGACCACGGCGTTGAGTGATCTCCCCATCAGCTATGTGCCGCCACCTTTTGGCACTCGCGCGCGTGTCGCGGAAGACTTGATGCGCGCGGTGACCGGCATCGAATGGGTGACTCCAGAGTTCGGCGTTTTGCGAACGGAGCAATTCGTGATCGAAATCGATCTCGGCAAGTCGGATCGGGTCGATCGCGTGCTCCTGCATGTGCGAGGCGCGAACAACGCACTGGAGAGCTTGCGGTCGATGATGACGGCGCTCGGTGGCAAGGCAGTCGATTGCGAAACGGATCTCGTGTTGGACCTCGAAGACGAAGCGGCCTCGAGCGGCTTGCAGTCGTGGCGCGAACAACAAGCAGCGGAGGTCGCAAGCGATCGCGAGAGTCAGCGCTTGATGGACGCTGGCGCGGCCGGTGTCTTCACGATGCGTACGGGACCCAAGTCGCCGCGCAACTGAACAGCTAGCGCGACGGGCCGAAACGCCGCATCTTGCTCACATGCCCGAGCCCGACCAAGCCTCCGCTCACAAGCTGGCTGAAAAGCCTGGCCCGTGGGTCGACCTCGGGCTCACTCTCCCAGTCTTTCTGATTTATCACCTCGGCGTCGTCTTCATGAACGTGCGCAACGCGAGCGATCTCGTGACGGGCGCGCTGCTCTCCATCACCGAAGGCGACAAGACTCTCTATGTGATCATCACCGCCGGCATTGGCATCACGCTCGCTGGAGTGTTCGGCTGGCTCGGACGTGGGCAGACGTTTAGGCCCTGGAAATTCGCTCAAATCGCGATCGAGGGCGTCGTCTACGCGCTCGTGATGCGCCTCGCGGGCGGGTTCGTCGACGCTCATTTGTTCATGGGCAAAGTCACTCTCACCGGCTTCGGCGGCTTCGTGATGTCGATGGGCGCAGGCTTCTATGAAGAGCTGACCTACCGGGTGCTGTTGTTCGCGCTCGTCGGCAAGTTGGGTCAGATGTTTCTGCTCAAGCAAGCCTCGAAGACCAAACGCATCGTCGTCGGCGTCTCATGGGGGATTGCATGCGCCACACTCTTCAGCGCCGTGCATTACATCGGGCCGCTTGGTGACGACTTCCAGATTCGTTCGTTCGTCTTCCGCTGGGTGCTCGGCCTCGTGCTCACAGTGATCTATTGGGCACGAGGCTTCGCAGCCGCGGTGTGGGCGCACGCGCTCTACGACGCCTGGGTCCTGGTGTTGTAGAGCGCATTGGTTTTTTTAGAGGGCGTATTTTGTTTTTAGGTAGGACTCGAGGGCGGCTAGGTCGTTGTTGGTGGTGGCGCCTTTGATGGCGACCACTTCGGCGATGTCGCCGTTGAGTAGAGCGAAGTTGGCTTGTGGGGGAAAGACGCCGATCCCGATGTCGAAGCCAGTGGCGCTCACGTCAACGGGTGAGCTCTCTGTGAAGGTGGCGACTTGTGCGGCGTTCACGCGAAGGTTGACGACGTTTCCCACGCGTTGCAGGGCGTAGAGTCGCGCGGTGCCGTCGTTGTATGCGGACGCGAAGGTCAGTGTCGTGTTCTGGTCTTCTGCTGCGAAGAGCCCCGCGGAGATCGCCTGGCTCTTGATGTCGTAGTCGTTGGCAAAAAATATGATCCCGCTGCTCTTGCCCACCTTCGAAAAGAAGCTGCCCATGCCGGTGCTGTTGCCGTTCTTCGGATCGTTGGTGAAGTCGCTCACGATTTCGATCAAGTAGTCGCCCGTGCCCCATTGGAGAGTGGCCGAGTCGGTGACGAGCATTCCAGTTTGTGTGTTGGCGTCGAAGGTCACGGCGGGCAATTTGTTGATCGCCGACGCGCTGTATGCTGGCGCGACCTTGGCTGCGTTCGCGTCGTTCTTTGCGGAGGATTGATCGGCCCACGCGGTCACGCTCGAACCATTTTTGGTGATGCCCTTCGCGGCGTCGAGCCACAAAACAAGGCCGCTCAGGCTGCTGATGCCGCCATCGGGCAAGGGGGCATCGATCGCGGCGTCGATGGGCGCATCGATCGCGGCATCGGGCTGCGCATCGTCGATCGAAGAGTCGGAGGCATCGACGATCTTGTTTGCGTCTTTGCCAGAGTCTTTGACCACGTTCACGTCAGGCTGCGACGTATCCGCGCCGCTGTCGTCCGGAACCACGACCACCGAGTCGCCACCACAATGCGCTGCAAAAGCGAGCGCGGGCAGACAACATCCAACCAAAGCGAGTGCACGAAGTTTCATCAATCATCCTCCCAAAAAAAAGAAGCCCGCAATCGCGAGCGCGCGCAGAGACTACCGCGGGTTTTCTGTTGCGCCAGTAGGCGATGATGTTCGCCCGGCTGCGGATCGGTCGGACTAGGCTGATTTTTCGGGCGATTCGGTCGGT
>JAYVXK010000243.1:0-2280 GCA_043785265.1 Myxococcales bacterium
GCGCGCAGTTTGGAATCGTCGGCGACGACAACGGAGGCTTCAGCAAGTTCGAGAACAACTTGCTCGCAGACAACAAGTCCGGTTCGCTTCAAATCAAACCCGAGGCGGTTGCCTCGATCGGCAGCGGCAACAAGTTCGGATCCGAAATACACGTGAAAGAAGGCACGATCGACGAGAGCGGTCGCTGGCCACTTTTGGACGTGCCGTATGTGATCGACGGCAACATCAACATCGGCAACGAGTCCAAACCGACGACTGTGACGTTTCCTGAAAAGGGACTCATCAAGCTCGCGCAGAGCGTTTACTTCCAAATCGGCTACGGCGGCCCTGGTGCGCTCGTCGCCAAGAATGTGACCTTCACGAGCGCAAGCCCGTCACCTTCCGAAGGAGACTGGGCCACGCTGTTTTTGTATCCCAAGAGCAACGGCACTGATCTCGAAGGGTGCACGTTCGAGTACTTCGGCAACAGCGCTAGCAGTGCTGAAGGCGCCATCACATTTTACGATGCCAAGGCGAAAGACGCCTCCGGCGTAGTCATCAAAGACAACACGTTCCGCAAGGGCAAACAGTCGGCGATGTCGAGCAACGACCACCTCTGCGCGCCGTTCGACAAGAACAACAAGGCTGACGGCGTGCCTCTCTGCAAGCCCGAGTAGCGGAAGCCATCACCAGGGAAACCACCCACCAGGGGTTTTTTCCCATGCTGTCGGTCGTGCGCTGTCGCCTTCAGGCACGACGAGCGAGCCGACGAAGTCTGCGTGCGAGTACACGTCTGCGATGCTCTGCTTGATGCCATCGAGATCGGCGTTCGAGACGACACCGTTGCTCGTGGCCTTGTAGAACTGGACGGTGACGCGAATCGGAAACGAAGGATCACGGACGAGTTCCAGATCGTGGCCTTCGCTGAATGGGCCCAAATTGGGGCCGTGTCCGACGACTGCGCGATCGACGTCGCTCTGCGCCACTTCACCGGTTCCGTGCGCAGAGGACGCGCCCATCGTCGGCGCTGGCGCTGCTTTGGCGAGGTCGCTGAAGCCGTCGATGCCGAGTCCACCACCGCCGTATCCCATGCCGTATCCCATGCCGCTCAAGCCCGGGAGGTAGCCCATGTCTTTGTGTTTGAGGGGCACTTGAATGAGAAAGATGACATCTGCGCCTTTTGCGAGAGCCGTTCGATCGTCATCGCTCTGCGGACCACCCTGCGCCTCGATGCGCGCAGCGACCTCCGTCCGACGCTCTGCAGTGAACGGCGTGCGCTGACCGCGATTGTTGAAATAGAGTTCTTGACCCCAACCGGTGATCGTCGCGTCTTGTGGTTTGTTCTCGATCACCTGCACGCTCGTGCCTTGTCGCGTGACGAGGATCGCGAGGTCTGCAGGAGCGCCAGGCGCCGATTGATAATTGAAAAGCACAGGCGTGAACTCGGCCTCGCCGTGCTTCGGGATGGGCAAAAACACGGCCTGCGCGCTCACCAAGAAGTGAGTGTCGCGTTTGGCAGACATGTCCCCAGAGCCCTTGATGCTCGAGGGCGTGGACGCGTACTCCTTCAGGTTCTTGAGCAAGTCGGTGAGCGCGACCGTGCGAAGTTCGCCGCCGTCTTTTTCGTTGCCAACGCGCACGAAGAACTTGTCCGAAGGGATGTCACCCGTCTTGTCGGTGAAGTTGGGAAACCGCAGCACGGGCATCAGCGAAGTCACATAGGCGCCTTCCACCCAAGGACTCTTGCGTCGGACTTGCAAGGTCAGGTCGCTGATGTTGGGTCCAATGCTGGAGCCCATTTCGCGTCCCGTGTCCTCCCAGGTGAGGTCCATGACGTCGAGTCCACGTGCGCTCGCTCGGTTGATGACGTTCTCGTCGTTGACCATGTTGGTCACGTGATCAATCGTGACGCCGTATTCGATGAAGCGCGTGAGCGGACCACCATCTGCACGCTGCGCGCTCGCACCTAGCGGCACTTGCGCAGACAGCTGCACATTCGTCTCGCGGTCTGCGATGGTGAGAGGCGCCTCTGTCGTGATCGCTAATTCAGCCTGTTTTTGGCCAGAACAAGCATATCCAACAGCAGACAGGAGCAGAATGGAACACAGGACGGTCCGTCGCATGTCTGCTTAGAACGCGGGGACCCCTCGAAAGTTCTCGCCTTAGAACGTATATCGAATGGTCGCGGCCGCATCCCACGCGACAGGCGCGTCACTGCCGACGGTTCGCGCGAAGCCTGTGAGCATGCGCGCACCACCTTGAAGCCCCAGGCCCATGTGGCGATCGACTTGGTACCACTCG
>JAYVXK010000244.1:0-2277 GCA_043785265.1 Myxococcales bacterium
CGTCATGTCCACCACCTGTGCCGTGATTCTCGCCGCTGGCCAGGGCACTCGCATGAAGAGCGCCCTTCCCAAAGTGATGCACCTGCTCGCGGGTCGACCACTCGTCCACTATCCCGTGCGCGCCGCGATAGATGCAGGATGCACCGAAATCATCGTCGTCGTCGGTCATGGGCGCGACCTGGTGACGCGTTACCTGGCAGACGAATTCGGCACTCGTGTTCGCGCGGTGGTGCAAGAAACGCAAAAGGGCACCGGCGACGCTGCACGATACGGCGCCGACGCCATCGGTGCTCACGAGCGCGTGCTGGTGTTCTACGGAGACGTGCCGCTGCTCGAGGCGACCGACCTAAGAGTCGTGCTGGCTGCCGACGGATTTGCGCTCGCCACATGCCTCGTCGATGATCCGGCCGGATATGGCCGCATTTTGCGCGATTCGTCTGGCGAGGTGAGCGAGATTCGAGAGCACAAGGATCTCCGAACGGAGGAGGAGCGCGCCGTTCGAGAGATCAATCCGGGCATCTATGCGGCTCCCGTGGCCTTCATGAAGACGGCCCTCGCAGCGCTGCGACCCAACAACGCGCAAGGCGAACTGTATCTGACTGATGTCGTGGCCATCGCGAAGCAGAGTGGAATCAAACTCACGACGATCAAGTCGCGCTCGGAGGTGCTCGCTGGCATCAACGACCGCGTGCAGTTAGCAGAGGCCGAGACCACTCTGCTCGCGCGCATTGGTGACGCGCATCGTCGCGCGGGTGTCACCGTGCGAGCGGGGGCGCGCATCGACGATGGAGTCATGATCGGACAAGACTCTGTCATCGAACAGGGGGCTGTGTTGCGTGGCACGACCAAGATTGGCAGTGGCGTGCGCGTCGATGTTGGCTGCGTCCTCACAGACGTCGTGGTCGAAGACGGTGTCACCATCAAACCCTATTCCGTGCTCGAAAAAAGCGTGGTTCGAGCGCGGGCGCAGATCGGTCCATTTTCTCACTTGCGCCCAGACAGTGACATCGGGCCCGACGCGCACGTCGGCAACTTCGTCGAAACCAAGAAGACCAAAATGGCCGCCGGAGCAAAGGCGAATCACTTGGCGTATCTCGGCGACGGTGTGATCGGCGAGCGAGCCAATGTCGGCGCGGGAACGATCTTCTGCAACTACGACGGCGTGCAGAAACACACAACGACCATCGAGGCCGACGCCTTCATTGGCTCTGATTCACAGCTCGTCGCGCCAGTCACCATTGGCAAAGGTGCGTATGTCGCGACTGGCACCACCGTCACCATGGACGTCCCCGCAGACGCGCTCGCGATTTCGCGCACCCGACAACAAAACAAAGAAGGTTATGCGCTGAAGCTTCGCGCGCGCTTCCAAGCGGCCAAGAAGTGATCGTCAACCGACAGCCCAGTCCCAGCCTCTACGAAAGGCACGGTCTGCGGCCTCTTCTTCTTCGGTCGTGACGATCACTTCTTCCTTCGCAAGTGTCCCGACGAGGCGGGCGCGGTAGCGAGCCAGCCAATATTCGGCTTCGAGATCGTCTGGGTCGTCGCCTTGTCCTTCGCGTTGGTCCCAGTCGCCGCTCTCTCTTGCGGAGTGCAGCGCCTCGACCCCGAGGAGAAATCCCATTCCGTCGATGCGCTCCTCGCGCGGGACCCGCTTGACGTCCCCCGTGCGCTTCTGCCCGCCGATCAGCAACTTCTCCACACGCTTGGAGCCGCATGACGGACAGAACGGACGAATGTTGCGATCAAGATCGTCCCACTCACTCGAGCATGCACTGCAGGACACCCAGACGAGTTTCATGAAGAACGCTCCTTAGTGCTTAGGGTCCGGTGTTGGAGGTGGTTCGTGAATGACCACGCGAGTGCCTGGTTTTTCGCCGGTTTGAAAGACTCCGTGCCATCCCTTAGGTAGCCGCGGCTCAGTCCAGAAGAACAGCTCACGCGCATCGATCGGAGACAGATTCACACAACCATGACTGCGCGGAGTGCCGAAGAGATCGTGCCAGAACGCACCATGGAGAGCATAGCTCCCTTGAAAGAACATCACCCACGGGACATCCTCGATCGAATACGGACCGTCCGAAGCCACATCCCCGTCCATGGTCGCAGAGACGTGCTTTTCGTAAATGCGAAACGTCCCTGTGGGCGTGGGATGATCGTGTTCAGGATCCCACGGTAGCCGCCGACCCGAAGACACGAGCGTGCCATAGACGGGATGATCGCCCTCGAACGCAATCAAGACTTGTCGCTCCAAGTCGACGTCGATCCATTTCTCGTCTG
>JAYVXK010000245.1:0-2276 GCA_043785265.1 Myxococcales bacterium
GCATTCACGATGATGCGGACCGATGCGCTAAAGTGCGCTAGGCAAGACGGAGAGTAGAGCAACGCGATGGCGAACAAGTGCGTACAGATCTTCATTCGCGGACGAGTGACCGGCGTGTATTTTCGTGCGGCGGCGCAACGCGAGGCGAAACGCCTGGGCATCAGCGGGTGGGTCAAGAACCGAAATGACGCGAGCGTCGAGATCCTTGCCGAGGGTGAAGAAGACGCCGTCAAAGAATTGGTGAGTTGGTCGCACCACGGTCCGAACGCCGCGCGCGTAGAAGACGTCGACGTGCGGTACCGCAGCTACACTGGCGAGTTTCCAGACTTTCGCATCGTCGAATGACGAGGTGAACGGAAGTGCTGCGTCCACGTGAGCGTTGAAAGTTGCATGACGCGCGCGGCACTCAGGCTTGCTCTCGCGCTTGCTCTCATCTGTCTCGCAGGCGAAAACGCCGGCGCAGACGATCTTGATCCAAAACTCACGAGGGTCGAGACCACAGGCAGCATCGGCGACTTCGGAGAGCTAACCAACTCGGATGTGTCCGCCCTTCGCGCAAAGCTCGAGAGCCTTTCGAAGCGCGGCACTGAAGACGGCATCGCGTCTGCACTCAGTGCGACGAGCAAGGCGAACGCCTCGCGGTTTTGGGCAGACGATTTCGATCTGCTGAAGGCGCTCATCGCCTCGGGGCCGTCGCCGATGACCGACGACTACCGCATCGCGATCGAGTTTGAGGCCATTTTAGCGGCGCTTCAGCACATCGCGACGACGAGCGCGATCACGGCCATGCTCGACTCGAGTGGTGCGCATCGCGCGCAGTTTCGCTTCGACATTGGCAGACGAATTCGCGCCGTGGGGGACCGCGCGTTGGCGGCGCTCATCCTCGCGAAGGGTGGTCCTTCTGTCGAGCTTCGTCATTGGGCAGGCACTCAACTCGAAGCCATGGGCAAGCGAGTGGCCGGCGATGCCGTTCAGACCAAGAGCGACGATGTCCTCGTCGAGGTGCTTGGTGCGTTCGGCACGGTGCACGACCGCGACGCGCTGCCTGTGGTGGTCGCGTTCACCAGCTCCGAACGCAAACGCATTCGCGAAGCCGCGCGCGCGTCGACTCTCGCTTACGACAAGGATGCGCTCCCGAAGTTACGAGAGATCTACGGCAATCTCATGGGTCACCCTCCCTTGGACGAGGCGACCGCAGACACAGTCGCCCGCGACATCTTTGCGTTTCAAGACAAGCAACGCATGGCCGACCTCGACGCGATCGTGGACGACGGGCTCAAGAAGCAAGCGGCTGGGGACAGCATCGGTGCGGTCGAACAATTCGATCGCGCGCTCGCCAGAGAGCCCACGCTCGACCGACGCAAAGAGATGGTGCCTGCGTTCGTCACGCGAGGAGACTCTCTCATCGACACCGATCCTTTGGCTGCCCGTCACGCCTACCAAGAGGCGCTCTCACTCGACCCAGACACACCACGAAAGGGCATGATTCAGGGCGCTTTAGCGCTTTTGGATGCGCAGGCGCTGCATGCCAAAGGGATCGACGACAAGGCGTCCTATGAGCGTGTGCTCGATCTCGACCCAGGCAACATCAAAGCGCGTGCAGCACTCGACACGATGAATGCCGCACAGTCGGAGCGAGACGCGCGAGCGAATCACTATGCGTGGGCACTCGCAGCAGCGCTCTTGATCCTTTGCTCGGGTGTGATGCTGGGTCTGCGCGGCAAGCGACTGTCACAAAACGAATCGGGCGACGCACCCTGAGGATGCGTCGCCCGAGATCGTAACGCCCAAGGCTCACTCCGCTTTTGCAGATTCCTTCGGAGCAGCTGTCGTTGCCTTCTTCGACTTCTTGGTCGAGGTCTTGGCTTGCTTGGTCTCTTTTTCAGGAGACGGCGCTGACTCGCCCACCAGTTCGATCATGCTCATGGGAGCGCCGTCGCCCCGACGAGGACCGAACTTGATGATGCGCGTGTAGCCACCGGGACGCTCAGCAAAACGCTTGGCGAGATCGACGAAAATCTTTTCGACGATGTCGACCTTCGTTGCCGCGCCGCCTTTTTCGATGCGCGTCATGAAGCGCGGGATGTAGCTGGAAACAAGGCGTTCCGCTGCAAGGCGCCTGACGCGATCGCGCGGGGATAGCTCCGCGTGCGGTGTGTACGCGACCGGGCCGAGCCGACGTGCCTTGGTGATCAAGCGCTCCGCCACGCGGCGGAGCTCCTTGGCCTTGGCGTCGGTCGTCTCGATGCGCTCGTGCAGAACGAGATTAGCCGTCA
>JAYVXK010000246.1:0-2275 GCA_043785265.1 Myxococcales bacterium
GTTACGCAAGGTCCCGAAAATCAAAGTGACCTCGTGCGACAAGGCGAGAGGCGATCGTCTTGGCAGCAGACGCAAACGTCCTGACCTGCCTGGCGAAAACTGGACCACTTGATGCTAGAAATTTAACTCTCTCCGAAGACGGAGAGATGCGATGCGGAAGAGCAAGTTCACCGACGAGCAGATGGTTCGGATTTCGCGCGAGGCCGACAAGGCACCGGTCGCCGAGGTCGCGAAGAAGCACGGCATCTGCGGCGAGACGATCTACAAGTGGCGCCGGAAGTTCGGCGCGATGGACGTCGACGACGCGAAGCGTTTGAAGTCGCTCGAGAGCGAAAACGGGAAGCTGAAAAGGATGCTTGCCGACCGCATGCTCGAGATCGACGTACTGAAGGAGATCAACGCAAAAAAATGGTGAGCGCGCGCGGCCGCCGGCAGCAAGTCGGCTACGCGCGCTCGCGAGGCGTCTCGGTGCGGCGCGCGTGCGCGCTGGTCGGCACGGCGAGGTCGGGGTTGAAGCTCGAGTCGAAGCGCGACGTCGTGGACGCGCCCGTGCTCTCGCGCATGCGCGAGCTCGCGGCGCAGTACCCTCGCTACGGGTACCGCTTCATTCGCATCTTCCTCGAGCGCGACGGCCACAAGATGGGCTTCGACCGCGCGTATCGACTCTGGCGTCACGCCGGGCTGCAGGTGCCTCGCAAACGTTCCCGCAAGCGCGTCGCGGCGTCGCGTCCTCGCCCGACGCCACCCACGGCGCCGAACCATGTCTGGGCGATCGACTTCGTGTTCGACGCCTGCGCGGACGGCCGCCAGATCAAGTGCCTCACGATCGTCGACGAGTGGACGCACGAGTGCCTCGCCATCGACGTCGCGGGCGGCATCCGGTCCGGCCGCGTCGTGGACGTGCTCGCGCGTCTCGTGAGCCTGCACGGCGCGCCCGTCCACCTGCGCTGCGACAACGGCCCGGAGTTCGTCTCGAAGGCGCTCTTGCGCTGGATGACCTCGGAGAGTATCCAGACGGCGTTCATCGACCCGGGCAAGCCGTGGCAGAACGGAGTCGACGAGAGCTTCAATGGGCGCTTTCGCGACGAGTGTCTCGCGATGCAGTGGTTCCAGAGCCGTCGCGAGGCTGCAGTGGTGATCGAGACATGGAGACGGCACTACAACGAAGTACGTCCTCACTCGAGTTTGGATTACCGAACACCGAATGAGTTCAAGATGGATTTGAAGAGAAACTACACGGATTCGAGATCAAGACCGAGAGAGGCAAGTCTCCAGCTATCCGTGGTCCACTGAACCCAGGCAGGTCACAACAATGCCCATAAAACGCGCATGCGGCGCTCTTACGGGGTTGTGTTTTGTCGCTTGTGGTACGGCGGTGCCAAATGGCATCGACCACAATCTCACGTCCGACGTTCGGTGGCGTGCGCAAGCGGTATCGATGAGTGCGTGGTATCTGCGGGATCTATGCGAAGAGGTGGCTCCCCTTGAAATCATCGCTCCGGAAAATCCCGAGTACCAACAATGCGTGAAGCAGTCGCTCTCGGCCGAATTCGCCGAACGCGATCGAATGTATGCGGCGGCTTTGCAGAGGTGCATCGAGAATCCTGGATCCGACGCTGCCGCTTGCTGCTACGAGCGAGTCTCCGACGGCAGGATCGTCGAGAAGTACTGGCAAGACAAGTGCAACACCGAATGCGGCGCGCGGACTCACCGACGGCCAGCGCCGTCGGGTCCGATCGACTGTCACCCGTTGGTAGTGAGCCATCCAACACAGATTCCGGCTCGCTTCAACACGGACGCGGTGAAGGCTATTCGGGCGCAGTGCGCGCTGAATGCTCGCGCTGTCGAAAAATGCTCAAGTCTGAAGTCGTTGCCTGAGCGAGTTGTTTGCAAAGCAGCGTGCAGTCCGCCGTCGGACGACTCCGATCCAGGCCTCGACGAGCAACAGCCGTGAGCAGTGAACGTGGTCGATCCTCGCATTCACAGGATTGCTGTTGTGTTCGACGAGTTGCACGCCCTCGTGACCGCCGAATCGGCGCTCAGTCGTTTCGTCGCCGCAACTTCGACGTTGGCTTCGCTCGCTCGGGACGTGCGGTCGGGCGTGCCCGTCTCTTTCGTCGTGCCTGTCGATCGAGGTCTGAAGATCCCAACACGAGAACTAGCCGAACGCATCTTGGCGATCGTGGACAAGGCGCCTGGCCCCCTCGGGCACGAAGACGCGGAGACCACCAAGACGATGGCGATCTTGCACAGCAACCTCGCGCGTGCCGTCGTC
>JAYVXK010000247.1:0-2273 GCA_043785265.1 Myxococcales bacterium
CCCTATTCACGCGAGGCATCGATGGCCAAACTCTTCGCGAGCGAGGCAGCAACCAGAGCGTGCAACAAGTCGCTGCAGATCCACGGCGGCTACGGCTACACCCGCGAGTTTGCCGTGGAGCGCCATCTGCGAGATGCCAAGATCTGCGAGATCGGTGAGGGCACGAGCGAAGTGCAACGCATGCTCATTGCGAAGCACTTGCTCACTGGCTGACCGGCCTGGGTGGACCACGCTCCGGCAAGCCGGAGACGTGGTGGTGTCACTTGTCTTGGCTCTTTTTGAGCAGGTCGCCAAGCGTGCCGAACTTGGCTTCTTCTTTGACCGTCTGTTTGTAGGCCTTGTATGCGTCGCGCTCGGTTTGCTCCGTCATCGCTTTGACGCTGAGCTTCACCTCGCCGCGCTTGGGATCAATCTCGACGATCTTGGCATCGAGTTGGTGCCCAACCGGGAAGATTCGACGGAGATCGGTGCCCCGAGCGGTGCCAGTTCCAGCCGCGGTGATGAAGCCGCGCGCATGACGACCGGTCGCGCCGAGGATGCGGACCTGCAGTCCTCCTGGATCGATCTGAACGACCTGGACCTTGACGACCTTGTGCGGGGCGACCTTTTGGATCGGCTCGCCCTCGACAGCGCCTTCGGGCACAGGGTGGAGCGCGATCTTGTGCGCGCTCGCGTCGACATGCGAGACGATGACTTCGATGTCATCGCCAACTTTGACGACCTCGCTCGGGTGCTCGATGCGTTTGGTCGACAAGTCTGCCGCGTGCACGAGTCCGTCGATGCCGGGCTCGAGTTCGACGAATGCGCCAAACGGCTGCAAACGAGCCACTTTGCCCTTGTGACGCGTGCCTTCGGCGTACTTCTCGGCCACCGCGGCCCAAGGATCGGGCAAGGTTGCCTTGCGTGAGAGCCAGAGTTTGCCCTTCACGTCGATGCGTTGGACCTGTACCTCGGTGGTGCCGCCGACCGTGAAGACATCGCCCGGTGAGTCGCCGCGGTTGTGACTCATCTCGGTGAGCGGGACCAAACCCTCGATGCCGCCAATGTCGATGAAGGCGCCGAACGGAACGACACTGCGGACGACCCCTTCGACCACACTGCCCACGACGACGCGCTTGAGAGCTTCTTCGCGCTGCGTGCGATCTTCGGTCTCGAGCATCGTGCGGCGTGAGAGAACGATGTCTCTGCCGCGCTTGGCGTACTGAGTGACATGAAACGGCATGCGCTTGCCGATGAGTGGGCGCAAATCGCCGCCCATTCGCAAGGTGACGTGCGACGCAGGCGCGAACGCACGCAGACCTTCGATGTCCACCTCGACGCCGCCTTTGATTGCGCCCGTGACGAGACCATTGACCGTGGTCTTCTCGCGAAGCGCCGCAGCGACCATCGATTTGACCTTACGATCACGACGCGGATGACGCGTGAGCACGACATTGCCACCACGGCCGCCGTCGTTGTGCACGACACCGACGAAGTTCGCGCCCACTTCGAGCACGACGGGCGGCAGCGTGATCACAGGCGCCACGGGCTCATGATGCACAGGAGCTGGCCGAGGCTCTTCTTTCGGCGGAGCGGGCACTGCTACTTCCGCGCTTGGATCTGCGGAAGCGGCCTCGCTGCCTTCTGCGTTTTCTTCTTTTGGCTTGGGCTTCGGCGGCGGCAAGTCGTCGTCGTCTTCGAGTTCGCTGCCCGGTCCTTGCGCGGGCTCGTCTGGCAGGTCCATCTCGAGACGATCAAAAATCGCCGTGCCTTTTCCAGCCAAGTCGATGATCAAACACTCATCGGAGATGTCTGTGATTTTTCCGAAGACCACGTCTCCCACGCTGAACGCGGGACGCTCGCGCGGCTCCATCGGGCGCTGCGGACGAGGACGCTGAAAATCTCGACGGGGCTGCTGCTGCTGAGGAGGGCGATCGCCGCCGCCTTCTTTCGCCTCGGCTTGGGGATGATGTTCTCCCTCTGCCTCGTCTGACTCGCCATCACCCTCAGCCTGCGTCTCCACGCCTGCTTCGCCAGGCGCGCCTGGGTGCTTCTTCTTGCGGCGACGACGACGCTTCTTGCGAGGCGCGCCATCTGCAGTCGCAGTACCGTCGGCGTTTGCTGCTTGCGGAGCGGTGCCGTCGGTGGGCGCTGCTTGCGCAGGAGTGCCTTCGACACTGGCTGCTTGCGCGGGCGCGTCGACGGAGGTGGAGGTTACGGGCGACGCCGTCGGAGCATCACCCTGAGGGGGAGCTTCGGCGGGAGTTGCCGCGGACGCAGGCTTGGCTGCGTCG
>JAYVXK010000248.1:0-2269 GCA_043785265.1 Myxococcales bacterium
GCCGCACCCGCGCCAAGCGCGACAAGAGTGAACGCAGTGACTGAGAGGAGGGACTTGTTGAGCCGCTTGGTGGTCATAGGTCGTGCCTCCTTGAAAGCACGTCATTGTATTCTGAAGCAACCGGGGTGCCAGCGTAGTTTTACGCAAATCCATGGGTCGCGCAGCGGGCTGTGAACTTTGGTCAACGAGAGCGGCGTATGGCGTTGGAGCTTTTGGACGAAATGAAGACCGTGCTTGGATTATACCGCAGAGATGCCGACTGTCCGCCTCAGGCCTGGCCACGTTCAGCCAGTTTGGGCAGGACACCCCTGGATTTATGCTCAGGCAATCGACCGCATCGAAGGTGGAGCAACCGCAGGCGACGAAGTGCGTGTGGTCGACCCGCGCAACAATTTCCTGGGTCGCGGCTTCTACTCGCCGGGGTCTGCGATCCCAGTTCGTGTGCTCGTTCGCGACGAGACGACACGTCTCGACGGATATTTTTTTCATGCGCGAGTGGCACGCGCCGCAGCGTGGCGAAAAGAGTTGGGGTTGCCTGGGCCCGAGACGAACGGTTATCGCCTCGTGCACGCAGACGGAGATGGTCTGCCGGGATTGATCGTCGACGTGTTCGATGACGTCGTGGCGATTCAACTTCTCACGTTCGGAATGAAGGCGCGCGAGAGCCTTATTTTGCAGGCGATCGTCGATGTCGTGAAGGCAAAAACCATCCTCGATCGCACGCCGGCACGCACGGCCAAAACCGAAGGCTTCGATGCAGCAAGTGGCGTGGTGATTGGCGACGAGGCAAACGAGCTCGTGTTTCTCGAGCGCGGACTGCGCTACCGAGTGCCGCTCGACCTTGGGCAGAAGACAGGATTTTACTTCGACCAGCGACCGCTGCGTGAACGCATCGAGAAACTCGCGCGCGGCAAGCGCGTGCTCGATGCGTACAGCTACATCGGCCCGTTCGCACTGGGCGCCGCGCGCGGTGGCGCTGCAGAAGTGGTCGCGGTCGACGAGAGCGCTCTTGCACTCGAAGTGGGAGCGGAGTGCGCGCGACTCAACGCCCTCGAGGGCCGAATCAAGTTCGAAAAACGGGACGCGCGACAAGCGCTGCAAGAGGCTGGCGAGTCAGGCGGATTTGATCTCGTACTCGCAGATCCTCCGCGTTTGGCGCCTTCTCGTGGCGCGCGCGAGAACGCGCTCGTGGGCTACACCAAGGTGGCTGAGCTCGCGGCGCGTGCGACCAAACCCGGTGGCTTGCTCGTGCTCTCGTCGTGCTCGGCCGCCGTCGACATCAACGCGCTGACCCGAGCGCTCGCCATCGGTGCACTTCGCGCCAATCGTTCCGCCATCGTCGTAGATCGGTCACATCAGGGCCCGGACCATCCCGTGAATGCTGCGCACCCCGAGGGCCTTTACCTCAAGAGTCTCATCGCAAGAGTCGAGTCGCGGTGAGAGCGCTTTCTGCGCTGGATGGCGAGGAGGCGCGTGCGCTACGCGGTGTTCTGTTTGATCTCGACGACACCTTGCTCTCGCACGGAACTCTCACGCGCGATGCCTATGCTGCGCTTTGGGAGTTGAAGAGCGCGGGGCTCCTCCTCTGCGCGGTCACCGGAAGACCAGCAGGTTGGGGTGAAGTGATCGCTCGTCAGTGGCCCATCGATGCAGCCATCACGGAAAACGGCGCGATCGTCATTTCATGCGAAAAACAAGCGGTTCGCCGACATGACACGTGCGATGAGTCGGAGCGACGCGCTCGCAGAATCAAGCTCGCGCAGATCGTCGATCTGGCAAAAAGCGCTGTGCCCGAGGCTCGGCTCGCGGACGACGTGAGCGCTCGAACGAGCGACGTGACCTGGGACATTGGTGAGACGATGCGCTTGCCGGAGGATCGCATTTCGATCCTCGCGCGAGTGATCCGCGACGCCGGAGCACGCACCACGCGCTCGTCGGTCCACCTCCACGCCACCTTCGACACTCACGACAAAGCGTCAGGCGCGGTCGCGTGGCTGGCGAGAGCTCGCAAAGAAGACCCTGCCAGGGCTCTCGGGCGGTATGCGTACGTCGGCGACAGCGGCAACGATCGAGCTTGTTTTGCGGCCTTTCGGACCACTTTTGGCGTGGCGAATGTGCGCACGTCCATCGACAAACTCAGTGTTCTGCCGCGCTATGTGAGCCCTTCGGAAATGGGCAAGGGCTTTGCGGAGATCGCACGCGCGTTGCTTGCTGCGCGCGCGGCATCGTCCTAAAAACAAGGCATGACCAAGTCGAGCACTCTGATCGA
>JAYVXK010000249.1:0-2267 GCA_043785265.1 Myxococcales bacterium
CAAGCTGCGCTACGGCTCACCGATCGTTCAGCTCGTCGCAGACTCCACTTCGCAAGGCGGCATGGGCACGTTTGGTTGGGACGACGAAGGCGTGCCAAGTGGCAAGCGCGCGCTCGTCTCCGAAGGCATGTTCGTCGACTATCTATCGAGCCGCGAAACCGCGGCAGCGCTTGGTCGCGAGAGCACGGGCACCATGCGCGCGGACGGGTGGAATCGCACGCCGCTCATTCGCATGGTCAATGTGTCTCTCGAACCTGGGCGCGGCTCTCTCGACGATCTCATCGGCGACGTGAAAGACGGCGTCTACATGGAGGTCGACAAGAGTTGGAGCATCGACGACTTGCGTCTCAACTTTCAGTTCTCGTGCGAACTGGCGTGGGAGATCAAAAACGGCAAAAAAACACGCCTCCTGCGCGATCCGTTCTACACGGGCACCACGCCGGGATTTTGGCGCTCGTGCGATGCGATCGCCGGTCCCGAGGAGTGGAAGCTTTGGGGCGTGAACTCGTGCGGCAAAGGTGACCCCATGCAGCTGATGCAAGTCGGTCATGGTGCGGCGCCTGCACGGTTTCGTGGCGTAACCATCGGCAACACGGGAGGCGCTTGATGCGCGGCGCCGAGTTGCTTGCGCTCTGCAAAGACGCGATGGCGAAAGCGGGCCAGCCCGAAGTCGAGGTCGTCGCGCGATCGGTCGCACGGGGGTGCGCGAGATTTTCGATTGGTGATCTTTCGCAACACATGTCCATCGTCGAGCCGAGCGTCCTCGTGCGAGTCGCGCGTGGGTCGCGTGTGGCGGAGGCGGAAACGAGCGTGCTCGAACTCGCCGCGGTCGTAGCCGCGATCGAGAGCGCGGCTAAAGCTGCGAGCGTCGTCCCAGAGAGCGAAGGATTTTCTGGCTTCGCAGATGGCGCAGGCCAGATCGCTCGGGTGCCGCGATTTTCGGCTCGCACCGCAGATTGCACTGCAGAAGAACGTGTGGCGCGGCTCGCTCCGGCCATGGACCGTGTGCGCGCTGCGGGCTTCGTGAGCGCGGGCATGCTGGAGACTTCATGCTCTTCGCTCGCGGTGGCGACCACGCGAGGTTGCGCGCGTTCGTTCGATGGGACTGTCGCGAGCTTCAAAATATGGTCTCTCGAGACTCCCGGCGCAGGTGGCGCTGCCGGCTACGGCGGTCATATGAGTCGCGACATCGACGCGCTCGCGCTCGACGCGGCGACCGAGAGCGCCGTGCGTATCTGCTCACTCGCGAAGAACCCTGGGTCACTCGACGAAGGTAGCTACGACGTGGTGATGGAGCCCGCGGCCGTCGCTGAGCTCGTCGAGTGGTTGGCCGCAACAGGCTTCGGCGCCGCAGAAGTCGAACAGGGCACCAGCTGCATGCGCATCGGCGAACGACTCACCGGCGAAGGCATCAACTTCGTCGAAGACCCTCTGGATGCCACAGAAACCGGCTTCGGCGCACCGTTTGATCGCGAAGGCGTTCCGCGTGACCGCGTGGAGCTCGTGTCCAAAGGCGTCGCGAAAGCAGTCCTCTACGATCGCACGCTCGCCGGCCGCATGAACACGAAGAGCACGGGCAGCGCGCTCGTATCGAACTTCGACGGACCGTCTGCGGGCGCATCGGCTGTGCACATGAGTGGCGGAGATGCAGCGAACGTCGACGAACTGATCGCAGGAATCGATCGAGGGCTATACGTATGCAGGCTTCACTACGTCAACGGGCTGCTCGACACGCGACGCGCCGTCATGACCGGCCTCACGCGAGACGGCTGTTTTCTGGTCGAAAAAGGCAAGATCGTGTGCGCAGTCGGCAACATGCGCTTCACCGATAGCTTCATTGACGCGCTTGCTCGCGCCGACGGCATGACGCGAACACGCGCTGCCATCCCTACGTGGTGGAGCGACGCGGGCGCTGTCGTCGTGCCTGCGGTGCGCTTTCGTGGTTTTCGTTTCAACGGCAAGAGCCAGCAGCCACCGCGACTCGACGACTAAGCCGCAGCGACTTCGACTGACCGCAAAGCGGGACCGCTCACGTGCTCTCGCTCCTCGGCGACGATGGTGAGCAGTTCTTGCTTGGACGCGACACCCGTGTCGAGCAAGGCTCGCATGAATCCGTCGACGTACCCATGTGCACGACCGACTCTCGCTTCGGTCTGCCCGGCTGCGCGCAGCGCGAAGACGTCTCGCAACATGGTTTTTAGCTCGGTAAGAAGCTCGCTCTTGGCTCGCATGGCACTCTCCTGTGATCTATCCGCTATCGAGTCTCG
>JAYVXK010000250.1:0-22252 GCA_043785265.1 Myxococcales bacterium
GGAGCGGGGACGGGAGCGGGGACGGGGACGGCAGACGGGGACGGGACGGGGACGGGGACGGCAGACGGGGACGGGAGCGGGGACGGGGACGGCAGACGGGGACGGGGGACGGGGAGCGGCGACGGAGCACGAACGGAAGAATCGGTACTACCGATCCGCCGAATTCATAACCAACCGCCCAGCACAGTATTGGCGCCGACAGTCGTGCCCCTGAGTTGGTACTGCGAGTCCCCGCCTCGAATCGCGATCAGGTCTTGCGACAGCCGTGGGCCGAATCCAAAGAAAAAGTGCTCTTGGATCGGAATGACGAGCGGGGCGTAGATCCCCGCGGTGAGCGTGAGCCAGGAGTAGGCATTGGGAAATCCATTTACCGTGTTCCAGACGCGCGCCCATCCGCCACCAAGCGATGCACGCACGTACCACTGAAGCCAATCAGCCAGCCACACCGAAACGCCGCACGTTGCCGCGAGTCCGAAGCCAGCTGTCTGGGACAGATCAAAACGGCTTGTGGAGTCGTAGTGAACGTTTCCCACGACTCCGAGCGATACGTGGTTGGCGACGAAGTAGTCGAGTCCTGGATTGAAGTCGGCAGCGAACCGTTCGCTCTGAGTGTGAGGTCCAAGCACGGTCGACCATGCACCGCCCACACCCACGTCGCCGCTGAAGACGATCTGCTTTTTCACACCAAGTGGCACTCTCGGTCGAGGCGCTTCTCTCGTGTTCGCGATCAGTTCGGGTTCATCGTCCGCGGGTAGTTCGCCGCCCCATGTGCCGCCCAGCAATGCAGTTGCGGCAACTGTGGTTTGCATGACCGCGTTGCCTTCCACCAGGGTCGCGAAGTGGTGAATCACACTGGGACCTCCGCCCAAGAAAAAGTGCGGACGAACATGAACCAAGAGCGGCAAAAGCAACTCGGCCCAGGCTCCGACCTGCGTCACGTTCGCGTCGACGACCGGCAGATAGCCACGGAACGATGCGTACTCGTCGTGATCGGACTCGATGCCAACTACCAACCTCGGATAAAGAGAAACCCAGCGTCCGATCGCGTGGTTCCACCCAAAGCGAAGCGCCGCGGACCACGAGGTTCGAACCAAGTCGCCCACGCTGTAGTCGCGGTCGTGTGACCAATTGAAGCCGCCGCTGACTCCGACCGACAAGTCCTTGACGAAGAACCATTCGAGCCAAGGCGATGCACCAAACGAGAAGTGCAAATCGTTGCTGTTTTCGTAGGCGCGGTGCGAGATGCCCGCTCTCGCCGCGGAGCCAAGGACGAACTGTCCGCGAGCCCCGAACGGCGCAACGCGCTCGTCGTCAGCGTGTGCGCTCAGGGGCAGTGCGAGGACCGCCAGTACAGCAACGGACTCGAGCGCAAGATGCATGATTGCGGTGTCAACTACTCGACCCACGACGCCCAGCCAAGGATGAAACGGGAACGGGAGCCGGAGCGGCGGACGGGGACTGGGACTGGGACTGGGACGGGGACTGGGACGGCAGACTGGGACGGGGACTGGGACGGCAGACTGGGATGGGGACGGCGGACGGGGACGGCGACGGGGACTGGGAGCCGAACACGCCGATGGACTTCCACAATGCACAGTGGCTTTCCGGCTGATCGCCGCCACTGCCGAGGCCTTCCGGTCCCAGCCTTCCGGTCCGGTCGCCGCACCCGTCCCCGTCTTTCGTCCACGTTCTCTAGTCTCTAGCGAGTACTCGAAGTGTCCTCAGAAGGCTGGGGCGCGAGCCAAGGTGTTGCGGCGATGCCGGGGGGCGGAAAAACCACCCACGAGCCACGTGTGCACGGGCCCCGAAGTGTTGCCCCAGATTGCGTCTTCCAACTGCGAAGAAAACCGATCGCTTTCGCTGTAGCGAAAACTGAAGTCGCCGCTCGCGCGATCGAAGGCGGTCTTGAAGGTCAGACTCGAGTGGTCGTCAGGAGACCCGTCGTCGTTGATCCATGTCGACATGAGCACGCCGCGGTCCTCGTACGAGCGCGCAGACGCATAGCGCTCGCACATCGCCGTGAGGATGGGAGTCGCGTCGACGAGGGAGGAAGTCGCGCCCGCGAGACCGGGGGTGACATCGATCTCGGTCGTGTTGGACGAGAGAGGCCTCGCCTCGCACGCGATGAGCAAAACCAACGCACTCACAACGCTCAGTGTTCGTCGCATGGGCTCCCGATGTCTACGGCGCCTCATCGCGCGTGTTCGTAAATCGTCTCGATGAACTAACACCGAGGCGGACGAATTCTTTGCAGACGCGAGCCGCTTTGTTGCGCCTTGGCACGTCTCTTCCTCCCGCCCCGCCAACCTGCGACCCCCACCACGACCGGTGGCGGAGCGTGCGCCGCGGTTGATCGGGACCGATGGAATACCCACACCTCCCAGCCCCCCAATTCCGCCACCCCTCCCCGCCGCCCAGCTCCATCGGGCACGAGCAACCGTGGTGCTCGTCCGCCACCGTGCGACACCCCCCAGTCGCAGGTGCCCCCTCAATTACATTGGCCGTACTCGACCCCATCAATCTTGAACGGCGTGCTCAGCGCACCACAAGTAGTCTTCCCTTTGGCGATGCAGTCAGCATTCCCCTTGCTCACGCGACACGGCACGTAACACGTCCCCGCGCTGTTGCTGTCGAACAGACAAAAGAGGCCCGCCCCGCAGTCCACTGAGTTCTTGCATGAAGCACCGACACCGGCGTTGCTTCCGCTGCGGCATGCAGTAAACGCCGAGGAGATGAAGTGGCACTCCACCCCGTTGGGGCAGTCGCGTAGTGGCGGCGCTGCGCCCTGGGGGTTGAATGGATCGCAGTCGGGCGGGTTGCAGTAGCCGTACTCCTGCGTGCCCACTTTGATGGGCGTTCCGAAGCCGTAGCACTTCTGCGTGCCGCAATCGGAGCCACCCACGCGGCAATAGGCACTGCAGTAGTAACCTGTCCCAGTCGCACCAATGCAAGCCTCACCCTTCACGCAGTAACTCGTCGTCGTGCTGCCGCACCAGTCACCGGCCACACCACTGCCTTGCGCGTGACAAACGGCGTAGTCGTTGTCGAGCAGGGTGCAAGACTCATTGACCGCACATGGGGTCTGATTGACCGGATTGCACGCAGGGGGAGGCGCACAAAAATTGTAGGTGGCGTCGCTGCCAGTCGTCTTCGCGGAGCGCTTGTTGGTGAACGGCGTGCACGTACGGCCCGATGGGCAGTCGGGTTGGGTCTGGCAGTAGTCGACGCAAAATCCGAAGTTCGAAAATCCGCGACATGCCATGCCAGCTGCGCAATCCGAGTCGACCGAGCATGGCTGGTCACGATTGGCTGGGGTCGCGACCTTGGTACACACCGTCACCGAGTAGACCCCAGTCTGGTCGAGGATGAACGAGCACCGCGAGCCAGCCCCGCAGGTCCGGAACTTCGAGGGGTCGGGCGAGTTCGACGCGGTCACGTCGCACGGAGCAAAGCAGTTCTGGTAGGTCTTGCCGTCGACGACCGTCGGATTGACGCTCGCGATCATGCGCTCGGGCGGCGTGCATGATGCGGACGTGGTGGCCCAGCGTAGACACACCTTGATCGGATCGCCCTTCACGGGATCCTTGCCGACTTGCGCGCAACCCAATCCGTGCGGGCAATCGAGATCGCCACTGCACGGGTCGTAGGCGCCTGCGTTGGACGTCGCCTTCGCGCAGCTCGCGACTCCGCCGGCGACAGTGCACCGCTCGTCGCTCGCGCATGCGCTCGGTTTCTCCAGGTCGCATGACTTCACGCACGCGCCCAGTTCGCGCCCTGCGGCTTGCTTGCCGACCGAAACGCAGCGTTCATCCGCCGGGCAGCTCGCGCCCGTCTTCGCGTCGCAGTAGGTCGCGCAACGATCGAAGAGACAACCCAGGTTGCCTGAGCACTCCGAATCGGAAGTGCATGCTCCACCGCTCGTGACTGTGCCCGAATCAGTCTCGCAAACGAACCTGGGATCTCTCGAGTTGCACTTCTTGCCCTGCGGGCAGCTCGCGAAGTTCGTACCGCCGTCGCCGGGCGAAAGTGGATCGCACGTCGGACGCGTCGTCTCGTAGCCGCTGAAGTCCTGCCCGATGATCGCTTGGCAACCGAGCGCGACGATGGCAACCATCGCGGCTCCGAGCTGTCGCTTGCGCTTCATCGCAGTGTTCCCACAACCGAGAACGCTCCGCCGCCCCATGTGGGCGTGAGCGCGAATGCCGTCGTGGGCGCGTCGGGTTTGTTTGCGCGCGCGGATACGACGAAGAGCACGATCGCAGTGGCCACAGCAACGCCTCCCACAATCCCAGCCACGTTGGCGGTGACCGCGAATGTCTTGCCAGAGCTGACGGCGTCCATGCCGATGGCATCGCATTGCTTGTTAGAGTCGCAGTGCTGCGTGACCGTGGACGCCTTCGAGGCTGCGACTCCTCCCGTGCCGGCCATGACGAGCAGCGATGTGAGCCCCACGCCTCCGACGACGAAGGCCCCGACACGCGCGGGGTTGGTGGAGGTCACCGGCGACACTGCGCGCGGCGTGAGCCAGTCCTCTCTCGGAGGCACGCTGATGGCTGGGGTTTTAGGAGTCTCGACGACGACCGGTGGTGGTTGACTGGGAACTGGAGGTGGAGGCGGTCCCTCGACGAGGACGTGCACGGGTCGCGCTTCGGTTTCGGCAAGCATCGTCGACGCTTCGAACCTGGGTCCCCCATCCACGTACGCGACGATCGTGTGACTCCCAGGATTCAACTTGTGCGCGATGCCGATGGTCGTGGCTGGCAACTCTTCGCCGTCGATCGACGCGTGCACGGTCATGCCTGGGGGCGCGCTGTCGACGACGATCGTGATCGACGGAATGCGTGTGCGCAGTTCCTCCGCCAACTTCGGCGCCTCCGCGCGCGCGTGTAGGGTCTTCTCGGACTCGTTGAGGCGTGTGGGGATCTTCTCGACGCCGAGCAGGACCTCTCGCGCTTCGATGAGCTTGCCCAGCTCGGCATAGGTTCTGCCAAGCTCGAGCCCAGTCACCGGCGTGTTGCCGAGTTCATGTGCCGCCTTGTACTTGACCAGCGCAGCGCGGGGGTCTCCGGCTTCATGGAGGTCGGTCGCCTGCTTGAACAGATCGCGCGCGGTCTCCACGTCTGCCGGGCTTTGGGCAAACGCTGTGTTCGCAATCAGCGCGACGACCATTCCCACGCAGAAAGAGCGCATTTCGATGTCTCCAGAAGACGATGCTACCCGCCAAGAGGGTACGGTCAACGGCCTGGGAAAGCGCCGTCGCCTTTGATACGTTGAACGTTGAATGCTTGCGGCCGGGCAACACATCACACCGACTCTGCGGCTGTTGCGTCCGCTGGGCGCTGGCGGGATGGGCGCGGTGTGGGTGGCGGAGCACCTCGCGCTGCAGACTCAGGTGGTCGTGAAGTTCATGCATGCCGAGCTCGCAAAAGATCGCGAGAGCCTGTCGCGCTTTTCGCGCGAGGCGACGGCGGCCGCCAACGTGAAGAGTCCGTATGTTGCGCAGGTCCTCGATCACGGGGTCGCTGAGAGCGGCGAGCCCTACATCGTCATGGAGCTGCTCGAAGGCTGCGACCTATCGCAGCACTTGGAGACGCAACGCGTCCTCTCGCTCGACTCTGTGGATCTCATCGTCGCACAAACCTGCAAGGCGCTCGCCCGCGCGCACGAGAAGGGCATCGTGCATCGCGACATCAAGCCGCAGAACATCTTTCTCTGTCAGGTTGGTGGTGGAGAGATCTTCGTCAAGGTGCTCGACTTCGGCATCGCAAAGTCGAGTCTCACGCATGCCGCCACGAGCGCCACCAAGCCTGGGTCGACGATCGGCACCCCCTACTACATGAGTCCCGAGCAAACGATCGGCGCCAAGGGTGTCGACTACAAGACCGACCTCTGGGCGTTGGGCGTTGTCGTATTCGAATGCCTAACGGGTCGGCGACCCTTCGAGGGGGAGACGGTGGGGGGCCTCGCGGTCGCCATTTGCCATGGTCCCATTCCAGTACCGACGACGGTTGGCTCGCACCTTCCCATGTCGCTCGATGGGTGGTTTGCACGAGCGTGCGCGCGACGACCCGAGGAGCGCTTCGCCAGCGCGCGCGAGATGGCGGACGTATTCCATACCGTCGTCTCGGGTCGCGTGTCGGGCAACCAGTTGCAGTTCGACGCCACGATGCCTCTTGCTGAACCGTCCACGTCGAAGCGTTCGCTCCCCAACCCAGTCACAGCGATGGGCGCGACGACGAACGCTCCCACCGCAGAAGAAGTCGCGGGCGTTCCGAAGCTGCGCAGCAACGCGATTGTCGCGATCGCCGGGTTGCTGTTCGTACTGGGCGTCAGTCTCGCTGGGGTCGCGTACTTCGGGCGCAAGGAGGCAGTGCACGCCGCGCCGCTCACGCCGTCGGGTGATCCCAGCGCCAAGCTCGATGCTCCAGTCCTCTCCCTCCCGACAGCCCTCGCTCCGGTCTCAGCGTCCGCGTCCAACGTGTTGCCTCAGGGTGTTCTCCCAGCCATCACGTCGGCACCTCAGACCAAGACCTCGGCTGCCAAGCCCGTCGCGAGCGCATCCGCAAAAGTCTCCCCCAAAGCAAGCGCGAGCGGAACTCCGACCGCAGCCCCCAGCCACTCGGCCAACAAGTATTCGATCGATTGAGGTCAGTTCGCCGGCAACCGACGGCCGGAAGCCGAGACGGGAGCGGGAACGGAGCGGGAACGGGAACGGAACGGGAACGGGAACGGAGACGGGAGCGGAGACGGCGGACGGGGACGGCGAAAGGGGACTGCGAAAGGGGACTGCGAATGAGGGAAGTCAGCGCTCGTCTAGCCGCCCCCGCTCAACCAAGTGCGCGTTGCGCGACCCAGTGCTAAGTTGCGCTCGCCATGACAGAGAAAATGACCTTCCACGATTACATGCGCGCCTACGGCGAAGATCACCAAAACCCGATCAACAAGATGACCCACATGGTTGGCATTCCGCTCATCGTCGGATCGCTGCCGCTCATCCCGATCGTTCCACCCGTCGGCCTCTCCATGTTCGGGGTTGGCTGGACGCTGCAGTTCGTCGGCCACTACTTCGAAGGCAAGAAGCCCAGCTTCACCAAAGACCTGAAGTACCTTGCGATTGGTCCCGTCTGGGTCGCGGTCGAGTGGGCCGAGACACTCACGGGCAAGAAGATTTATCACGTGCGCGAGAAGGCGAAGACCGTGGAGACGAACGGTGTCGGAACTCACGCGACGGCCTAAACATAGGTCGATCGCGCTCTAGCGCTTGATGACATATCCGTCTTCGGTCACGCCCACCGCAGCGAGCGATGCGCGGCGAGACCAGCAACCAAAGCAAACGATCACCGAACCGATGTTGTTGGCGACGAAAGAATAACCATCGCCAGGATCGTCTTGCATCGGCTGCCAACGTCCGTACTCGAGTGAGACCGATCCTTCGTTCGCCACATACACACGCACCCCCGCCACGAGTTGCAACAGTCCGTCGCCATAACCTGCACGAGGTGCGTTGCGCCCACCAGGCGGCGGGATGTTGACGGGACTTCCGTAGATCCAGTGATTGGCAAATGTGACGGCTGCATAGGGCTCGAACGCGCCCGCGCTGTACGAGGCAATGACTCCAGCAAACGCGAGTGCCGCACGCCGGCCTCCCAAGTCGGCTGCGTATCCTCCGCCTGCGCGAACGGCGAGTGCCCACTTGAGTGTGGGTCGGGTCAACGCGACCTTCGCATCCGCTCGCGCGCCCAACCCGTAGAGAGACGCGATGCCAACATCGACGCGTGGCGCGATCCCGACGCGAATCGGGCCGAGCTGTGGCGCGAAGTTTTGCAGGCCTACACTGCCGCGAGCGCTGTCGTTTTCATTCAGAACGAGTGCCATGCCAACCGTCCCGCTCAACTTGCCTGGAGGGAGGGTCCGTGGAGTCTCTCCAAGACCCAGACTGCATCTCGTCGTGCCGACGACGAGCACGAGTATCGCGAGTACCCGCATCAACGCTTTTGAATCGCCGCGATGATCGCTTCTTGTGTCTTGTTCGCGTCGCATAGTTTTCGAAACTCGTCGCGAGTGAGCGGGGGCGCTGACAAACTGGTCGTCACTTGCGCGGTGGCGAGCGTGAACAAAACCTGCGCGTGTTTTACAAACGTTCCGCTGAACGAACAGCCATATCCTTTGTCTTTCGATACGACGATGTCTCGCGGCTCGAACCCTGGGTAGAAGGTCGCCACTGCCTGCACGGGCTTCACACCGAGCACTGCCCAGTACGTCACGGTCCCAGCCGAAGTGTCGATCGCAGCGGGGACAATCACACGAGGATCGTAGGCAGTGTCGGTCGCGGTGGACCATGTCGACACGAACTCGGTCGCGTCCTTTTCGGCATTGGGAAAGAGTGCCTTCTCGTCAGAAGTGAGCTGCGGGCGCATGCCCAGTGACGCAGCCGTGCCCATGTGCAGCCCGTAGAGGATGCTGGTCTTCATGGCGAGCTCGGTTGCGAGCGGGTCACCATGTGTGCCGTCTTCGTACAATCGTCGCGTCTGCGATATGAACGCGTCGCCCAAGACTGCTCGCAGCAAGGTCGACAAGAACGCGTATGCGCGCGCCGTGCGCAAGTAGAACGTCGGGAAGGGTTCGACAGGGAACTGCGGATAAGCGTTGAAAATCTCAGGTCCCGCGCTCGTCGTCACGCTCAGGTCGCCGAGTTGCTTCACGTGAGTCTCGCGCGTCTCGATGAGCAAGCTCTTGAACGTATCGACCAGTTTCTTCTTGTAGTTGCGCGTGAGAAACAGGTGGTCCTTCTCGACCGCTTGATCCGGCACGAGCAACGTCTGCAATGCGTAGAGCTGCCGATCGTAAAAACCCGAAGTCGTAGTCGGTGTCAGGTCGAGCGCGCCCGACCGAATTCTGTCGACCAGGATGTCGAGGAGGTTGCCTCCGGGCAACACTCCACTCGGACACGCGAGCGTGCGAAGCAGCTTGTTTTCAGGGCTATCCGAAGACGGGAAGAATGCGATCGACCGAGCGCACGTATCGCCGCTCCCATCGAGCGCCGCGTCGGGGTGCGCACTCGACACCATCGCGCGGACGCCCGCGAGATTGCCAAACACACTCGAGTCTGTCGCCAGCGGCAGCAGATCACGCGTCGAGAGATCGAAGAACGGATTGGTCAACCCAGCGTAGAGATCGAGCACCGCTCCGTAGCGCGACGCGAGAGACGGGTTGGCGTTGAGCACGACTGCGGTCGCTGTCTGAGCGCCGAACGACATCGGAGTAGGAATGTGATTTTGCAAAAATCTGTCTTGCCGAAAGATCGCCGAGAGACGCGGCGACCACGTGTAAAAACCGATCGGCCGAGAGTGAATGGTGTCTGTGTCGAACTGCCCAATGAGCGCGTCCACACCCGTGAGATCCGACGGAGGTGTGCCACCGCCCAGCTTCACGCCTGCCGAGACGTAGGTCGCGGCTTGTGTCATCCAAGGTCGTTCGTTGCTCGATCCCGTCAGCGCGCGTGTGTCGAGCGCGGTCGCCAACTCGGACAACATCTTCAGCTTTTGAATTGGTGAGCCATCGGTCCCGTCTTCCACACCAAGTTCGATCGCCGCATAAAGTCCATCATTGAACGCCTTGAGATTCTGATTGACGACCTCCATCGACGGCAGCACTTCTTTGCCCGCCATCGCGGCGTTGGCTGCAGGAATGTTTGGGTAGAGCACAGTCGCGAGCTGCGCATCGAGCCCATCGAATGGCACAATGTCGAGCTTGGTCACCGACCCGCTCTTGTTGAGCGTCGCCTCGCAACCGCCAAAAATCTCCGTGACCGTGAGGGAAGGATCGTACTGCGGGTGCTTGTCCGCGATGCGATCGTCCGCGAGCGGATCAGGAAGGTTCACGTCGCGCTGAGTGACAGTCTCGTCCTGCCCAAGCAGGTCGAACGACGACAGGCACGCCGTCGAGAGCGCCAACAATCCAAGCGCAACACCACTTCGTCGACAACTCATCGTAAGCCTCCAATCGCGACGCCGATCACCAGGGTGATGCTTCGCGGACCACGTAGTGTAGCCACAAACGGGAGCGGGAGCGGGGACGGGAGCGGGACAGGGACGGGAGCGGGGACCGGGACGGGAGCGGGGACAGGGACGGGAGCGGGGACGGAGACGGAGACGGAAACGGAAACGGAGACGGAAAGCGGAGACGGCAACCCCAGCCTAAAATAGCCCGATCGCAAAGTTCAGCGCCCCGAAGTCTTCGTACGGTTGACGCGTCAAGTTGATGCCGTAGTCGAGCGCGAGCGGACCGACAGGAGTTTGCACACGCACTCCCGTTCCGGCAGCCGCGCGCCATGCAAACCCATGGCTGAACGGGTAAGTCGCGTCCGACCAGAGGTTGCCGGTGTCGAAGAAGATCACCGTCTCGATCGGACCAAACAGCGGCAAGCGCAACTCGACCCGCGGGTTGATCATCAAGTTGCCGCCGCGAGTGGCGAGCTTGACTGGGTCGAGGCCGAGCGCGCGAATTTTATCCAACGCGTCTTGTGGAATCATCGTGTCTTGTGCCCAGCCACGCATCGACTCGAACCCACCCATGAAGAAAAAGCGATCGGGGTAGGTCTGCGAATTACTGACAACCTGCAGGATCTCTCCTAGGCGGAGAGTTGCGGCCAATCCAATCTTCTTGGTGATTGGAACGTAGCCGCTCAATGTTTGCGACAACCGCACGAAGTGTCCCGGCGGGTTGTCGCCGCTCACGAAGGCGTCCGCGTGTTCGACGCTCCCCGCGAAGTACGTACCCTTGTGCGCATTGAACGAGTTGTCGCGGCGATCCCAGGCGGCCGTGATGCGTTGCGAAAACACATTCGACGGTCCGCTGTATGCGCGCAGCAACTTGGTCGTATCGAGGTTGTTTTTGATCTTTGCAAATTCTTCTGCGGTGACACCGTCGAAGACCGTCAGGTCGTTGTTCTCTGCGCTCGCGCTGAACGACAATTGCACCTGGCGCGCTGGGCGATAGTAGAGGGTCGGAATGACCGCGGCCTTGCGGATCTGGAAGTATCGCTCCACGTCATTGAGAAACACTCCGTCGATCGTCCCGCGCACCAGCGGTCCTAGGCCGACCTCTGGAAACGTGCCGGTGATCGTGACGCGCGCCGATAGTCTTTGCGCAGTAGAGAGCTTGTCGAAGTTTTTGAGGATGGTGTCATCGAGGATCAAGAAATCTGGCAGGTATGAGATCTGCGCACGAAACGAGGCGCCGATCGCGAGACCAAAGAGATTCTTGTGTCCGTATTCGAAGGCGCCGCGCGCGCCTTCACCGCTCGAAAATCCAGGGCGAATCTCCACGTATTGCGGCGCCACCTCTGCGAGCGTGATGACGACCGTCTTGTTCTTTTGCGGCACGAGCGGGTTCGCGAGAGACACGTTGACGCTCGAAAACACATTGAGCGTGGCGATGCGTTCTTGCGTCTTGCGCACGTCGCTCGTTCGGTAGGGTTGCCCAACGAGCAGCGCGATGCGTCGGCGAATCAGGCTCTCTTGTGTGATGCGGTTTCCGTGAATCACGATCTCGCGCACGATCACTTTTTCGCCTTCGGTCACGTCGAATCGAATGCGTGCGCGTGTCTGATCCGCTGACTTGTCCACGGCCACTGCGACGTCGGCGTAGGCAAACCCCTCTTCTTTGTAGAGGTCGAGCAGCCTGCGACGCGCTTCTTCGAGGCGCACGGAGTTGACTGCGTCTCCCAAGGTGACCTGCGCCGCTTGCGAGAGACGCTTCTCGTCGATCGTGAGTTCACCGTGATAGGCGACGTCATATTGGAAGGTGCGCGGGCCGAGCTTGACTGGAATGCGCAGCTCCACTCGCGGCTCGCAGGCAATGCCATGGGAGACCTCGGGTGTGCACGACATGTCTGCTCGAGGCGGGGGCGACGGCAACGGCAGACCAATCGGATCGTAGGAGCACGTCATTGGCGCTTCGCCAGGCAATCGCATCGGAATGCACTGACCGACTGGGCTGTTCGGATCGCATCGACGTCGAAGCACCTGCACGGATCCGACGACTGCAGAGAGGTAACCCTCGTTGCGATAGAGATCTTGCACGTGAGCTGCTGCGCGCTCGTATGTGCCTGGCGAATAGACCATGTCAGGATCGAGATCGATCGGGTCGCGGCGCATGCCACTCGCGGGGGCGAACATCGCGTCGGCGGTGTGCGGATCAGGACCCACGAGCAGATCGGCGCCCGGCAATTCTTCTTCGAGAAAGCTATCGATCTCTCGCCCGATGGCCTTCGCGGTAGGTGGCCCGCCGTTCGCGAGCTTCTTGATCTCGTCTTCTTTCAGGCACGGATACGATCGCGCCGACACGCGTATCCGTGCGTGCTCCGAAATGTGAAACACGATCGCCCGCGACCGTTCGGTCTCTGCGCCACGCACTTCCGTGGCGACCTCCGTGTCCAGAAATCCTCGTTGTTCGTAGAAGTGTTTGAGTCGCCCCTCCATGCGCGCCGGGGTGTAGTCGACCTCGGCTGCGTCCCCGACTGCTGCGACGCGCAAGGCATCTCCGTCGTAGTGATCGTTGCCGACGAAACGGATCGCGTATCGTGGTCCCGAGTCGACTCGCACGCGCAAGGTCACGACCTGGTGTAGACCACGCTCCAGCGAAGCTGGAGACGTGCCGTCATCCTGGTGTGGCGTGGCCGCAGACGTGCCGTCGCCTTTGGCGTTGACCACATCGTGGAATACATCCGCGTCGAAGTAGCCGGCGTTGTGCAAGCTTGTCTCGAGCGCCAAGTCTGCCGCCACCAGGTTACTCTCGTCGACGCGATCACCCACGTGCGCGCTGTACTTGTCCGTGTATTCGCGCAGCTCGTCTCCAGTGGCGCCGAATGTGTAGAACACACGGCGGCCGATGTTTCGTGGAGAGCCCTCGGCGACGTCGACCAGCACCAGGATGCGTGACGTGTCGTCTGTCTCGCGAGTGGACGTCTTGACGACTGAATCAGGAAACCCTCTGCGCGCTAGAAGCGCTCGCATTCGCTCGGTGCGCACATCGAGATCCGCGCCGACCAGTTCGGTTCCCTCGTCGAGGCTGGCTTCGCGTAGCAACTCGTCCGTGTCGACCACACTGCCATGCGCGTCGATGCGCACCGACAAGACGAGCTTGCGTGGTTTGCCATGCACACGCAGCCGAACGCCCGCGCCCTCTGCGACGACATTCACCCACGCATCACCAAACATGCCTGTTTCGAGGACTTCCGTGAGCACTGCGCGCGCGAGGTCTGCGGTCAATGGGTCGCCAGCTTTTGCGCGGGTGATCGCGTGCGGGGTGATCAGACCCAAGGGCGAGTCCTCTACGACCACCTCAGTCGCGACGATCGGCTTGCCCAGGTAGGGAGACAAATCGGGCATCGGATCGACCCTCACGCCAGCAGGCGCGAGCGAAGGTGACACGGGCGGGGTGAGCACGACGAACTCGGGCGAGTCTGCATGCGCGTTGCCCACGACGACGATCGCGAGCGCCAGGCAAATCGGAAGCGCGGCACGGCTACGGATCGGCCGCAGCGTGGTCAACACTTGGACGGCACGACTGCGGCAACGCAGCGTGGTCAACACCTGGACGAGTCGGAGGAAGAACCGCAAACCGGGTTTGCTTTTACTCGAACTCGAGCCGCCAGCGCAGATCCAAGCCGAGGTTACCCACCGAAGACGAAGATACGTCGCTTACGTTGTCGTACGACCCCTGCAGGCTCACGCGGTTCGACAGGCGCCATTGCACGTTGGCGCGCAGGTCGTTGTCTTCGGACAATCCCTTGGAGACATTCGCGCGAACGTCCGTGGTGATGCGCTTGCCGATGGTCACTTGCGGTCCGGTGCGGCCTGTTTTTGGCGAATATGCGCTGCCAAAGCGGAAGTCGTCGATCACTGGGATCGCATCACGCACCGCGTTCGATGCACCGCTGACGGCACTGAATGCTTCGAGCGCCGCTCCTGCGCCGAGCGCACCTGCTTGAAGCTGATCGAGTTCGGCGCGAGTCATGCCGATGGTGAGGAGCAAGACGATGTCTTCCTGCGAGAGCGGCGGATCGCTCGTCATCTCGATCTTGAGGTCGTCTGTTTCGCCATAAGCGTGTAGCCCGATGCGCCACAGCGAACCGCCTCGCGCCGTGCTCCCGTTGAGAGGCGCGGACGAGCCGCTGTCGCCGCGGCGATACTCGGTCTCGGCGAACACATCGATGTTGGGCGCGATGCGCGTTGGGTCGTCGAAGCGCAGGAACGCTTGTTTTACCTCGAAAACGCTCGCACCAAACGGTAAACGAAAGCGTCCGCCCGGTTGTGCTTTGAGCCCGCCACGCAAACCCATGCGCTGATTGGTGCCGCTCACGGTGAGCGTGTCGCCCTCCATCACCAGACTCAACTCGGCCAGGTTGTTCTTGATGCGCAGAGGCACGCGCGAGTGCACTCGAACGTCGAGCGATAGAACATCGAGCGACGGATCATAGGTGTCGACCACAGTGCGCTTCGACTTGCCGCCGCCGAGCGAAGACAGATCGCTCGCGAGATTGATCGGGCGCGTGTACTCGAACGACGTGAGGGTCAGATCGCCGCCGAGTTTGGGGAGCGTGCGACCATCGACCGCGTTGCCGTTTCCCAAAGAGAGAGTGAGATCGGCGTCCATTCCGACATTGATGCCTTCGGAGGGCGTGAGACGAACCCCGCGCACCTCGATGTTGGCTTCTGCCCCAGCAAACGAGAGATTGCGTATGGGGGCGCGCCCCGTGATGCTGAGGGTTCCGCCCGAGAATTTAGCCGTTGCGCGCGAGATGCGTAGCTCGGATGTGTCTGCGACGATGTCGATGTCCAGGTTCTGAATCGCGCCAGGCACGCCTTTGATCGCGAGCTCTCCGCCGCGCACGTGAAAACCACCCTCCACATCGGGATCGCGCGCGGGCCCGGTCATGTGCACGCTTCCCTCGAGTGTTCCCTTCGCCGCATCCAGCTTGTCCACGACACCGACGAGGACGCCAAGATCGACCGGCATGAGCTGCGCGTCGAAATCGAGCTGAGGATTGGTCGTGACCTTGGTCGCCGCTCCATGCACCGAGATGCTCCCCGTGAGACCCGCCGGCGTGAAGAGATCGAACGCAAGCGGTGACACAGTGAGCGTGTCGTCCACGAGCGTCAGCCATGCGCCCGTCGGTCTTAGAGAGATTCGCTTTTGTTCGCGCTCGACAAACATTGCGCTTGGCGCGAAGCGAACAATGGCCGACGCGTATTGTCCCTGGATGATCTTGTCGATGATGAGCTCGCCCGAGACTTCGCCCGCCGGTGGTGCGTCCGCAATACCCAAGGATCGTCCCACAGCCGCAAGATCCAGCCTCCGCAGCGAGAGTGCGCCAGCGATCACAGGAACTTTGGCGCGCGACATCGAGAACTTGCGCACGGCGATTTGTCCGCCCGCTACATCTCCCGTGACTGTGAACTCTCCATGTGAAGACGTGTCTCGCAGGTACGCTTCCTTGTCGAAGAGGCCGCCGATGAGTCCGCCACAGCGGGTGCGGCCCAGCGACGGTGCAGGCGGGGTCGTCTGCAGGAGCGACACGTGCAGCTGCGATGCGCCGTAGTGCCCGCTCTTGTAGACCACTGGTGAAACGTCCACGTCCGCGTCCATCTTGATCTCGTCGAAGGTCCCAAAGACCTGAGCGATGCCACTCACCGATCCGTCGAGATCGGCGCCGATCGCGCCAAGTGTTTGCACCCTGGAGAGAGGCACTCCCTCGAGGACGAAGTTTCCATGGATGGCTCCGCCGATGTCCGTCTTGAACGAACCAAGCACCGATCCGACCGTGGAGCCGTCCTTCTCGTGTCGAACCTTGTGAAGCGTCAGCGCATGCACGTCGAGTTCTGCGCCTGGCATGCCTGCGAGACGATCCTTCCAACGCATGTCGAAGTCGGCATCCCCGTCGTCGAATTTTTCGCCGAAGAGATCGACAGCATGCAGGTGAGTCGTCGCGTGCACGTTCACGGCTCCTCCACCGCACGGATCCTGCGAACCCCCTACCGCCACGCTGAATTGTGCATCTGCGCCCGCATCTGCCGCGATGCCCTCGAAGCGCGGATCTTCGTCCAGATGAAAGATCGACATCATGTCGTGGAGCGCAAACGAGTCGGTCGCCACGGTGCCCTCGACGCGCATGCCCGAATTCTCACCGGGTTTGCCGAAGTCGATGTGCCCGCTTGGCATCGCATAGACGCTCGCGCCCTTTTTGGCTTTCACGTTCTTGAGATCGAGCAGCATGTCGGTCAGCGAGACGTGCGCGCTCGAGACGTCGCCGAAGGACATGTCCGCGATCGAGTAGTTGCTGATCGTCGCGTCCGATTCGAGGCGCAGCGGCTTTTTGGGATCGACCATCATGTGAAAGTTGCTGCCCTGAACGCGCCCACCCATCGCAGTGGTCGCGATCGGCGAGATGTCTTCTAGACCTGCGTCTGCATGCGCGACGTCGACCTGCACTGCGCCGTTGTAGAAGATGCCGACATACCCACCCTCGACGTGCGAATGCGGCAAATCGCCGTGCGCGCCACGAAACTGCACCGAGCCATCACGAATCGCGAGGTGCGCACCGACACGACCATCATGAAAGCTGATGATGCGCTGCTTGGCCGGGTCGTCGACGCCACGATCGTAGACGACGAATTGAGGAGTGACCGCGTCGAAGTCGGCGTCGAGCTTGAGTGGAATGATGGTCCCGCTGAAGAGCGGCACGTGCACTTCTTTGATGTCCCACACCACGTGCGGGTGCGGGGAGACGCCGAGGTCCACCATCAACTTGGTGAAGTCGACGTCGCGTATTTCTGCCGTGGCGTGCATGGGAATGCCAGGCGCTAGCGGCTCGATCTGCACGTTGGTGATGTTCACCTTGCCGCCTGAGAGTCCCACAAATAGCCGCGGGCTCTTGACGATGTCGTCGTGAATCGAGACTTCGCCGTCGACGTCTTGAGCGAAGTGAAACTTGTCGAGCGCGATGTCGTGCGCTTCGATGTGGCCATCGAGATCCGGCAGATTCATGCCGGGCACGAGGCGCACGTCGACGTCTGCGCCGATCCAGCCATCCGTCGTGGGCAAGTGCGCGAGCCGCTCTGCAGCGCCCACCGGCATCCGAACATGCGCGTGACCTTCGACCGACGGGAGCGCGCCCTTGGTTTTTGGATAATCGATGCGCACGTGGTTGAGCGTCACGTCGACGTTCCGCTTGTCGTTCGCGAGAAGATCGCAGCCCGGCGTGGGACCAACGCCCGTGTCGAGGTCGACGGCGCCCGACAGTTGCAGGCGACGCACAAAAACGCCTTCCGGCTCGATGCGGAACCGCGCGTCCATGGTGCAGATCTGATCGTCGTCGAACGCCAGATCTCCATCTTTGGTTCGCGGGCGATGAACTTCGACCGACCCGCCGCGCACAGCGACTTCGAGCGATGACCCACGTGCCACGTCGTCGTCTGCGCTCACGTCCACGTCGATGTCCGTGGCGAGGACGTGCGTGTCATCGATCGTCAGATCGACGCGCGCGTCAGTCAGAGCAATGACATCAAAAGGCGCATGAAACGGGCCCAACGTACTCTTCGACTCTGGCAACGAGAGGTTCTGAACTTTGCCGTCGTTGATCACCACGCGTGCGCGCGGCGAATCGATTTCAACCTCGTCGATGCGCGGTTTGCCAGCGAGCAGCGCAAAGATGCGTGGTTTGATCGTCACTCGCTTGGCCTCGAGAAACGGCGAGGCCCCATCCTGGTGTTGACCACGCGCCTCGGGCGCGGACGTGCCGTCACTCGCATCCACCACCACATGACCGAGCTCGAGCGTCGGCGGCCACAGTCGGACCGCGACGTCATAGCGGGCATGGATGCCTTGCTCGGCGAGCGCTTGCTCCGTGCGAGTCGCCGCCCAATCTCGTACCCACTGTGATCTCACGGCAACCGTGAGCGCCATTGGCAATCCACCGATGATCCCGAACAAGACACACAAGATGCGCGCAAAAAGACGACCTATGGGCGCGCGCCTCGTCTGCGGAGGCGGCGGCAAAGCAGTGCTTTTGCGGTCGAGTGAGGACATTCGTTGTCGTTGGACGGACGCCGTGGAGTCCGGTCCACAAAAGTAGCGTGATTCGTAGGGAAAGGCCCACTGTCGCGCCTCGAACCTGAACATGCGTCTTCGCCCGGCTCGAAAAACCGCCGAGTCGATCTGCTAGACACCGGCCATGAGACGGCGAACGCGCGGCGTCATTGATCGAGACGAGTTGATCGATCGGCAGCTTCGCGAAGCGGACGCGCACGAGCCCGAGCGTGTGATTCGTTTGCTCGAGCCGCTCGTTCTGGATCGACGCCGCGAGCGGATCGTGGAGGTCGTCAATCAGCGGCTCTCGTCCGTCACGGTCGTGTTCGATGCTCCGCACGATCCGTTCAACGGAGCTGCCGTTCTTCGCACTTGCGAGGCGTTCGGCGCCCATCGGGTGCACGTCGTCGAGCGACGAGAGAGCTTTCTCGCAGCAGGCAGCGTGACGCGAAACGCGCACAAGTGGATCGATCTGCGGCTCTACAAAGATGCAGCGGCTGCGATCGCCGAACTACGTGCAGGCGGCATGACGTTGATCGGCGCACAGCCCGAGGGACGTCTCATTCCGGACGACCTCCGCAGCGTGCCGCGTCTTGCGATCGTTCTTGGTAACGAACGCGAGGGCATTGCGGCTGACCTGATGGCAGCATGCGACGACACAGTGCGCGTACCCATGCGCGGGATGGTCGAGAGTCTCAATGTGAGCGTGACCGCCGCGATTTTGCTGTCTCGCGCCACTGACGGTCGCCCTGGCGATCTGGATGAGGTGGCAAAAGCACGACTCTACGCACGCGGCCTATTCTTCACGGTCCAGCGAGCCCGCGAGGTCCTGCGCGAGAAGCTCTAGCTGTGACCAATGAGTCATGCTTACTCTCGTTCTCAATGGCCATGACCGACGAAGCCACAGACGACGCGACTGAGAATGGAACAGAGGCGGACGCGGATCCGGAGTCAGAGGAGCGGCCGCCGTCTGATTCTCTCGCCACGGCCCAAGCGGATGTCGCCAAGTACAGAGACCTCGCGTTGCGAGCGACCGCGGACTTCGACAATTATCGCAAGCGCGCTCGCCGCGAGATCGAAGACGCCCGCAAGGCCGGCCGCGAAGAATTGCTCAAAGAATTTTTGCCCGTCTTCGACAACCTGGAGCGCGCGATCACGAGCGCGGCTCGCGTCACGGACGTGAAGGCACTGACGGAGGGGCTGCTCATGATCCTCAAGCAGTTCGAGAACACGCTCGCCAAGAGCGGCATCAACAAGATCGCGACGGTGGGCAGCTCGTTTGACCCTGCCGTGCACGAGGCCATTCAGCAGATCGAGACCAACGAGCACGCGCCAGGCACCATCGTCGCGGAGGTGCAACCTGGTTATCACACGACCGAGCGCTTGATTCGGGCGGCGATGGTCGTGGTTGCCAAGCCCAAGGCTGGCAGTGACCCGCCATCGGGCGATGGCTCGAACCAGCCTGATTGAGCCACTCACGCAAATAGTAGGGATCTCGGGCAAGTGTATTCTATCCTGGGTCGTGGATGAGCAAAGTCATCGGCATCGATTTGGGGACCACGAACTCGTGCGTCGCAATCGTCGAGGCCACCGGCGCGCAAGGGAAGATCGAAGTTCGCATCATTCCAAACGCCGAAGGAGCCCGCACGACGCCATCGGTCGTGGGCTTTTCGTCGGGAGGCGAGCGCCTCGTTGGACAGGCCGCCAAGCGACAAGCGGTGACCAACGCCACCAACACTGTGTTTGCAGTCAAGCGACTGATGGGTCGCAAGAACAACGACGAAGAGGTCACCCGTCAGCGCGAGTTGTCGCCGTACAAGATCATCGAGGCACCCAACGGCGATGCGTGGGTTTCGCTCGCGGGACGCGAGATCTCTCCACCTGAAGTGAGTTCGTTCATTCTGGCTAAAATGAAGGAGATCGCCGAGGCCTATCTCGGCGAGCCAGTGACCGAAGCCGTCATCACCGTCCCCGCGTACTTCGACGACGCGCAACGACAGGCTACCAAAGACGCTGGTCGCATCGCCGGTCTCGACGTCAAGCGCATCATCAACGAGCCCACCGCAGCCGCGCTCGCGTACGGCCTCGACAAGAAGGCCGCCGAGCGCGTTGCCGTGTACGACCTCGGTGGCGGCACGTTCGACATTTCGGTCCTCGAGATCAACGCCGGTGTCTTTAGTGTGAAGTCGACCAACGGAGACACGCACCTCGGCGGTGAGGACTTCGACCTGCGCATCGTCAGCGCCATCGCAGAAAACTTCCAGAATGCGCACGGCATCGATTTGCGCAAAGACAAGATGGCGTTGCAGCGTTTGAAAGAGGCCGCAGAGAAGGCAAAACACGAGCTTTCGTCGTCGATAGAGACCGAAATCAATCTGCCTTTCGTAGCGACTTCAAACAAGGGAGAGCCGCTGCACATCGTCAAGACAATGTCGCGTTCGGAGCTGGACTTGCTCACGAGCGACTTGGTCGAACGCACGCTCGAGCCATGCAAGAAGGCACTCGCAGACGCCAAGCTCACTCCCGCGGACATTCATAATGTCGTGCTCGTGGGCGGAATGACGCGCATGCCCGCGGTGCAGCGCGCGGTCAGAGAGTTCTTTGGCAAAGAGCCTCACAAGGGAGTGAACCCCGACGAAGTGGTCGCAGCGGGCGCGGCATTGCAAGGCGCCGCGCTGACGGGCGATCAGGTCGAGGTGTTGCTTCTCGACGTGACCCCGCTCTCGCTAGGTCTCGAAACGGGCGGCGGCGTGTTTACTCCGCTGATCACCCGCAACACGACCATTCCGACCGAGAAGAGTGAGGTCTTCACGACGAGTGTCGACAATCAGTCGTTCGTGCCGCTCCACATTTTGCAGGGGGAGCGCACGATGTCAGCCGACAACCGCTCGCTCGCGCGCTTCGAACTCACGGGCATTCCGCCTGCGCCGCGCGGCGTACCCAAGATCATGGTCACGTTTCGCATCGATCAAAACGGCGTCGTGAGCATCGAAGCAAAAGACCTCGGCACCGGTCGCGTGCAGAACATGAAGGTGACGTCGACGAGCGGTCTCTCGCAAGCAGAGGTCGAGAACCTGGTGGGCGAAGGCCAAAAGTACAAAGACGCAGACGAGATGCGCCGACAACTCGCCGACCTGAAAAATCAGGCTGAAACCCTGCTGTATACGACGCATGCGGCGCTTGATGGTTACGCCGATCTCGTGGAGCCCGATGTGCTCGCGAGCGCAAAAGAACAAGCGACGCACCTGCGTGAGTTGCTCAACAGCTCAGCCGAAATCACGGCCATTCGCGACGCCCATCAGTCGCTCGAATCACTCGTCTTCTCCATCGCAGAGAAGATGTACGGACCTGCGGCAGGCGAACCAGGCGAACCGCCGGTTCAGTAGTGATCGCGCCGTCAAGGTTTGGGCGACCCCCGGCTAAAGCCGGGGGTCGCCCAAATGCTCCGCAATCTCCCTCGCTCAATTTAGCTTGGCGAGCTGAAGCGCGGGAAGGTGTCGAATTTTTGTTCGCGCGCTCTATAGTCCTGGCATGGGCCTGACTCCGAGCGATGTTCAAGCGACCGATCTCGTATTCGATTGGAACGAACTCCATCGTCGAGGGCGGCTCTTTCATCCTGAGGCGACGTTCTTCGACGAGACACTACGCGATGGTCTGCAGAACCCGAGCGTGAAGGATCCGTCGATCGAGGACAAACTCACGTTGGTTCATTTGATGAACGATCTTGGCATTCACGAAGCCGACATCGGACTGCCCGGCAGCTCGAAACGCGCGTTCGATGACGTGCTCGCGATTTGTCGTGAAGTGGTCAGCTGCAAGATGAAGATCAAAGTGGCCTGCGCCGGCCGCACCGTGGTGAGCGACATCACGCCGATGATCGAAATCAGCCAGAAAGCAGGCATTCCGGTCGAGGTTTATGCCTTCATCGGGTCGAGCCCCATCAGACAATACGCAGAGGGTTGGGACGTCGACTTGATCGCGAAGCGCAGCGCAGAAGCGATCGACGTCGCGGTCAAAGGCGGCTTGTCTGTCGCCTTCGTGACCGAAGACACGACACGCTCACGCCCCGACGTGCTGACGACGCTGTTTCGTACGGCGATCGATCATGGAGCCTCGCGTCTTTGTTTGTCGGACACAGTCGGCCACGCCACACCAGACGGCG
>JAYVXK010000251.1:0-2263 GCA_043785265.1 Myxococcales bacterium
GGAGAACCGACGCATCTGTCCGGGCTCGCGGTCCGGTTTCTTCAAGCGGTCCCCTATCCAGTCGGCCACTAGGTCGGCCACTCACTACCGAGGTTCTCATGCGCCGTTTCATTCCCATCGCCGCCATCTTGTTCGTCGCCGCGTGCGATCCCATGCCCGCGCGCGATGCCACGTTCGTGTCGCCTGGGGCCGGAAGTTCCGAAGGCTCCGAAGCGAAGAAGGAGCCCGCCGACAACGACGAGGTCGCCGAAGACCGCGCGATCATGGCCGACACCAGTCTCGACCCAGCCTTCCGGTCCGTGAAAGTCTTGCAGAACGACCAACTCGGTTGCTCGTCCGAAGTCCTTGGTCTCGTCGACATTCACATGCCCGTGAAGAGCGAAGACGAAGCGCTCGAAGTCCTCAAGCGGAAGGCCGCCAAGCTGGGTGCTCCGGCGGTCATCAATGTCGAGTTTCATCATGGCGAGCCTGGAGAAGAGCCGACGCACCTCTCGGGCATGGCGGTGCGCTGTCACGATCTCATTCAGGGTCGAGCGTACGACGTTCTCGGCAAACTGGATGTGGTCGCAGAGATGGGCAAAGAGGACGACGGCGACACCGAACTGCTTGCCCGCGCCAAAGCGATGGGCGCCGATCTCGTACTGGACATTCAATTCGAGCACGGCGACGGCGAAGGTAAACCCACCCACGTTCGCGGCACTGCAGTGCGCTTCAAGCGTTGACGCGACGGCACATCCGCTACGCGGCGTGGTCAACACTAGATTGACGCAGCAGCGACGCACTGTCAGCATCTTGGTATGCGCTGGTGCGGTGGTCTGTTGCCTCTCGGCGTGTGCGCGGCGATGGCCTGCACGACCGCTGACAGCATGAGCGGACCCGACGCAGCGCAGGATGGCGCGCTTCGAGACCGCAAGATCGCCGAGCTCGACTCTTCTCCCAACCCAGTGACGGGGCCCGACAAACTCTCGGACACTGGTCTCTATGCAGACTTCGCATCGCGAACCATTGCCGCTGGCATCATTGCGTTCACCCCGCGATATCCCTTTTGGGCAGATGGCGACACCAAGTCTCGCTACCTGTACTTGCCGGCCAACACCACCATCGATACTTCCGACATGGACAACTGGGTCTTTCCGGTTGGAACCAAAGTCTGGAAAGAGTTTCGCGTGAGCGGCAAGCTGGTCGAGACACGCCTCCTGTGGAAGGCGCGAGCCGATGCCTGGTGGGAAGTCGCTTATCTATGGAACGTGGATGGCAGCGATGCACTCGCCGTCCCCGCTGGGATGAAGAACGCGCTGTCGACGACCCACGACGTGCCGTCCCAGCTCGAGTGCGACACATGCCACGGCAATGTCGCAGACGTACTGATCGGCGTGTCTGCGATTCAGTTGAGCCTGGGCGGAGCGGGTCTCTTGTCTCAACTGGGCGCGCAAGGCCGATTGAGCAAACCACCCGCCGGCGAGTTCGATGTGCCTGGGCTGGGCAACACGCATGACGCCCTCGCGTACTTTCACGGCAACTGCGGGCACTGCCACAATGACGTCGGGCGATTGCAAAAACAAACCGCGCTGCGCCTGAGAATCAACACGAGCGACACAGTCGCCAACAAGACAGGGCCCTACACGACAGGCATCGGGCTGGTCATGGCACACATGATTCCACCCGATGTCACCGTAGCGATCGTCGCGAAAGACCCTGCACACAGCGGGGTTTGGGTTCGCATGAGCACGCGAGATCCGACGTGGCAAATGCCGCCTTTGGCGACGAAACAAGTCGACGCCACGGGACTTGCTACCATCGGCACGTGGATCAACTCACTTCCATGACTGATGGCCGACTCACTTCTCGATTGCTTCGACTCGGAGTCTCAGTGCGCACATGAAACGCGAGAGGGGAGGCCCCCCGACATTCGAAGAAGTGTTCGAGGTGATGGCGGGAGCCTCTGTTGGAGATGGCACCGCTCGCGTGCCGCTACCAGACAATCCTTCGCTCGACGACATGGCCACGCGTTTGGCGATCGCGCTCAATCTTCTGCTCGACGAGCTGGCGCAACGGATGGTCGAGCGGCAGCGCGTCGAGGAGCAGCTTCGTCAGACTCAAAAGATGGAAGCCGTCGGCAATCTCGCTGGCGGCATCGCGCACGACTTCAACAACCTCTTGTCGATCATTCTCAGCTACACGTCGCTCGCGCTCAAAGATCTCGACCCTGGGGATCCGATTCATGGCGACATCCAAGAGGTGAAGCGCGCAGGAGAGCGAGCGG
>JAYVXK010000252.1:0-2263 GCA_043785265.1 Myxococcales bacterium
GAAGTCGTGCTCGGCTGCGATGAGGTCTGCCTGCGCCTTGCCTACGTCCGCGCTGAATTGGCCGATGTCGGGTGAATCGATGATGGCCAATGGATCGCCGCGTTTCACGCGCTGCCCAAGCACGGCGTCAATGTTGGTGATCCTGCCGTTCACGGGCGAGTAGATGTGCGCCACGCGGGTGTCGTCGAAGGTGAAGCGACCCGCAGTGAGAATCGTATCGTCGACGTCCTGCTCAGTGAGCGGCGAGACTTCGATTTTCGCCTCTTTGATCTGGTTGTCCGTAAGCCACGCCTGCCCTGACGGCGGATCTTCAGGGCGCGCGGCCACTGCTTCATGCTTGCACCCTGCGACTACGGCGCTGAGCGCGAGGAGAACGATGCTTGCTGACGATAGGGTGGTTCGCACGGCTGACGTTTGGCAAGTACCGCACCACACGAGAGTCGCCAACAAATCCCTACGGAATTCGACACGAATTGCCCTGGTTGGTCCAGAACGCCCCGCTCCTAGCGTCGGGGTGTGACACCTTGCACTAGCGCGGAGCTGTCGGTAGAGACTTAGTGCGGAGGTTTCTTGCCATGACTCGTTGGCTCGCTTTGGTCTGCGTGGTTGCAGGTGCTGGAACTCTCGGTGCTTTTGCATGCTCGAGCGAAACGGTAGTCGTGCATGTCCTGCCTGATGCTCAATCAGGAGATGAAGCGCTGGCCGACACGAACGTCGATTCATCCACGCCATTTTGCACGACGCAAAACCTCCCCTCTTTGTCATGGTCGTCAGGCCCGTATGGCGTGCATCGCGGCGATGTGTCGGACGACTTCACGCTGCCACTCGCGGACGGAACGAATTGGTCTTTCAAGGCCAATTTCACGGGCTGCGAGTCGTATGTGTTCGTTCCAGACAATCTTGCGATTTCTGCGATCGATCCCACGCCACTTTGGAACAGTGACGCCGATCTCGCGTCGCTCGCGAAGCAGTCACCGAAGAACGTGCACTACTTCTTCGTGTCGCTCCGAAAAGACGCGACCGCCGCAGGCGCCAACATTCAAGCGATGCAAGATCGCATAACCAAGTTGATTGCCACTTTGCCCGAAGCGGACGCGCAACATTGGGGCGCACATCTGAACGTAGTTGGCATTCACGCCCAAGAGCTCACGGGGTGGATGAGCAAGCCGCTCGTCACTCACTTGATTACAGGTTTTGCGATCGATCGGGCTCAGCGCATTCGTGGCGTGGGCAATCTAGCGGATGTGAAGCGCTACGACTCCAAGCTCGCCAATCAGAACATGTGGCCGTGGAAAGGCAACCTCGCGAGTGTCGTCAACGAAGCGGTCTACATGAACGCACAAGCCGACGAAGCGGCGCGTTTGTCGGCCGAAAGCGCGACGGGGGTGGATTTGTTCAAAGGCGAAACGCTCAGCGAATTTCAAGAGACGGACGTCCAACTGCCCTCTGCCCAAGACATCGCCAAGTTCGACACGCTCGAGGTCGAGGTCACTCAAATGTGCCCGGATCCGGACAAGGCAGAAGAAGACAACAACTGCGGCGCGTGGGACTATCTCGCTTATCTGTTCGTCCGCAAACCGCTTGTGGTCGATTCTGGATTAGGCGACGCCGGCCCGACGACCCAGAACGTGGAGATGGCGCGTTTCATCACTGCATATCATCGTGAGACACATTGGGTGGTGGACGCGACGCCTATGCTCACTCAACTCAAAGACGGCGGGATGCAGCACTTTCGCTGGGAATTTGCGCCACCGTGGAACAAGCAACCAACCGCGACCAAACTGTCTCTGCGTTTTTCGAACCAGAAAAAGGGGGTTGCCCCTGTCCAAGCGACGCGTCTGTTCGTTGGCGGGTCGTTTGACTCCAACTACAACACCAATCGTAATCCGATATCCGTTCCCATTCCGGCGACTGCCAAGAAAGTCGAGCTGTGGGCAATCATCACTGGGCACGGATCCGGCACCAATCAATGCTCCGAGTTTTGCGATCATCAGCACGAGTTCACAGTGAACGGGACCAAGTTTCTGCACGAGTACACGATGGCGGGCAACGACACGGGGTGCATCGCCATGGACAAGAGCGGCATGACGCCGAATCAAGCCGGAACATGGTGGTTTGGCCGTGGCGGTTGGTGCCCCGGTGCGCCTGTCGCTCCGTGGGTGACGGACGTGACCAAGAACGTGACACCTGGCCAAGTCGCGACCGTCTCGTACCAAGGTCTCTTCAGCGGGGCCACGCCGCCCGACAGCTCGGGCAACATCGT
>JAYVXK010000253.1:0-2255 GCA_043785265.1 Myxococcales bacterium
GTCATCATTCCGTCGGTGCTCATCCTCTCGCTCGGCATCATCTTGATGTTCATTGGGCAGGCCGGGTTCGATCTGCTGATGGGCATCTTGCTGGTCAGCTTCGTCGCCGCGGTGGCCACGGGCGTGGTGCTCGTGCTCGTGTTCATTCGTCGTGAAGCGAATTTGAGCGAATTGCAGGCTGATTTCGTGTCGAAGGTGAGTCACGAGTTGCGCACGCCGCTCACGGCCATTCGCCTCTTTGCGGAGACTCTCGCGCGCAACAAAGACGATCCAAAAATTCAAGACGAATGCGCGGAGCACCTGTGCGACGAAACCGAGAAGCTCTCCGCGCGCATCGAGCAGTTGCTCGATTGGGGTCGCATGGAGGCTGGCCGGAGGCTCTACGACTTGCGATCGGTGCGCGTGAAAGACCTCGTCCGAAAAACGACTGATGCGTTCTCGCCTTTGCGGACCGATCAGACTCTGCAGTTCACGACTGACATCGAACCGGGGCTTCCTGCGGTGTTCGCAGACGAAAATGCGATGGTGGACGCACTCGTCAATCTGCTCGCGAACGCCCATAAATATGGGGGATCGCCGCCTGTCGTGACACTCAAAGCGAAGCGCGCGCCCAAGAATGGCGGCGTCGCGTTCGAGGTCTCGGACAACGGCGACGGCATCGCTCGCAACGAGCACAGTCGCATCTTCGAAAAATTCTACCGCATCGACGACCGCCTCTCGCGCGCGCGAGAAGGCAGCGGTTTGGGTCTGGCGATCGTGAAGCACACGGTGAAGGCACACAAGGGTCAGGTCTCGGTCGCGAGCGAAAAAGGACGCGGCAGCACCTTCGTCATCGTTTTGCCAGAATCGAAAGAGGCTTTGGACCTAGAGCTGGACGCGGTAAATGATCCATCCAGCGATGGAGCCCGCAAAGCTACGTAGCGCCTCGAGCGAGGGGCGTACCGTGCTGGTGGTCGAGGACGACCCCAGCATCTCGCTTGGCTTGCGCATCAACCTCGAGAAAGAGGGCTATCGCGTCATCGTCCAACAAGACGGCGAAGCGGGCCTCCAATCGGCGCGCACGCAGAGCCCCGATGTGATCATTTTGGATGTCATGCTTCCTGGCATGAACGGCTTCGAAGTGATCGAATCACTGCGAAAAGAAGGCTTTTCCATGCCCATCATCGTGCTCAGCGCGCGCACGGGCGAGATGGACAAGGTCACGGGGCTCGAGCTCGGAGCAGAGGACTACGTGGCCAAGCCTTTCAGTCTCGCCGAGTTGCTCGCGCGGGTGCGCGCTGCACTGAGACGCGGGCCCTCGCAGCCGAAGCAGAGCGCGAACATCACTTTTTCAGACGTGGTCGTCGACTCCAACGCACGCGAAGTTCGCAAGGGCGGCAAGCTCGTCGAGATGACCGCGACCGAGTTCGATGTCCTCTTGTGTCTTGCAGAGTCTCGCGGACGCGCACTCACTCGCGACGACATTTTCCGCAAAGTATGGGGCGCTGGTCATCACGGCACCCCGCGCACCATCGACAACTTCATCCAACAACTTCGCGCCAAACTCGAAGACGACACGCACAAGCATTTCCACACCGTGCGCGGCGTGGGCTATCGCTTCGATGCGTGATCATGCGAGAAAGCCCCCATGGATCAGACGCTCCTCCGCCAATACCTCTCTACGGTCTATGAACTGCCCACTAGCGCCGGCCCCTTGAGAGTCTCGCTCGATGGCGACATCGTGAGCGATCCCTCCACGCTGCCAGAGCTGCTGACCAAGCCGTTTTGCATTCTCACAGCGTACAACCCGCGCTCGATGCTGCTGCCACGCAAGATCAACGATCATCGGCACAACGTGATGCGAGACATGCTGATCTTGGGTTGCTATCGCGTGGAGAGTTGCGTGGGCTACGAAGAGGAACCCGAGGGAACTTGGCGCGAACCCTCGCTCTTGGTGCATGCCATGGACCGCGATGAAGCCATCGCGTTTGGGCGTGTCTTTCGCCAAAACACGATCATCATGTGCCGAAGCTCGCGCCCCGAACTCACCGTGACCGACCCCACTTGCGACGAAGTAGGCAAAGCGATCATTGGCAACTGGCGAGTCCGCTCTTAGCACTGGCGCGGCAGGTCGCGATTTTGGGCCTCTTCGGCGCCCATCCGTCCTCAACGTACAGGAGTACGTTTCCGGGCGTTGTTCGCCGAATAGACCCAAACTCGCTTACTGCCGCACCAGTGCTGGCTACTTACTTAGGTTGTTCGAAGCCGTAGGCGCG
>JAYVXK010000254.1:0-2254 GCA_043785265.1 Myxococcales bacterium
GCGAGGTAGACGCTCGCCATGCCGCCGTTGGCCAGGTGCGTGATGATCTCGTAACGACCGAGGCGCGTGCCTGGTCCCATGATGATCGTCTGCTCCAAACGCGAGCGCTTGGAGGATCCGGCAGGACGACCCGGAGAATGCACGTGCGAAGACTAGCACACCTTGTCGGATATTAACGGAAGTGGCTCAAACCCAGTCGGCGACCATCAGGATCGCGAAAATAGAGCGTGAAAGCCGTCTCGCTTTCGATCGGCACATTCAGAGCGCGCAACTTTTGGCGGAAGACGTCCACCTCATGCGGTTCGATGGTGAACGCGATCATCTCCATCGAATCCTTCGCGATCGCGGGCTCCCTCTCTTCGGCCTGTTCGATCATCAGGATGGTGTCGCCCGCCACAAACCACACACTTTGCGCGCTACGTTTGCGGATCGACAAACCGAGTCCGACATAGAACGACTCGAGCCGCGGCAGATCGATTGTGCGGAACGCTACGTGGTGGATGCGCATAAGGCGGCCGGCATGATAACCCGTGTCTCATGAGCGCAGAACGCCACGTTGTCGTCGCCACTCACGGACACTGCTTCGACGGACTGTGCTCGGCAGCCCTGTTTTCTCGCTTCTTCGAGGGTGTCGTCGCAAAGGGTGCAAAATACACCTATCACTCGTGCGGTTACGGACCTGGAGAAAACGGGGTGAATCCCGCGCTGCTCAGCGGCGACGACAATGTCATTTTGGACTTTCGTTACTCGACCGCGCCGTCGCTGACTTGGTACTTCGATCATCACGTGTCGGCGTTTCCGACGGCGGCTGACAAGACGAGCTACGAAGCCCACGCGGCCGTCGCCGAGCGTCGTTTCTTTCACGACGGCGCTTACAGCTCGTGCACCAAGCTCATCGCAGACATCGCCAAGTCGCGCTTTGGCTATTCGTTCGAAGGGCTCGACAATCTCATCCACTGGGCGGACATCATCGACGCCGCGCGATTTCCGAGCGCAGAAATGGCCGTCGCGCGCAAAGAGCCTGCGTTGCAATTGATGACTGTGGTCGAGCATCACGGGGACGCCGCCTTCCTCACGAAGATGGTGCCGCGACTGCTCGCGCAATCCATCGACGAGATCGCGCTCGCGAAAGACATTCAAGACGCCTATGCGCCATTGCGTGATGGCAACGCGGCGTTCGTCGATTTGGTGAAAGCCAACGCGCGAGAGACTGGCCCTGTGGTCGTGGTCGATCTCCTCGATCAAAAACTCGACGTCGCCACCAAGTTCGTCACCTACGCGCTGTACCCCAAGAGCGCCTATTCAGTGCTCGTGACCCGCTCGAAGGCGAAAGCCAAAATAAGTGTAGGATACAACCCTTGGTGCAACGTGCCGCGCACCCACGATATCGCCTCGATCTGCGAGCGATACGGCGGCGGCGGACATCTAGTCGTGGGCGCTGTCAGTCTCAAATCAGACGATGTCGATGCGATTCGCAAAGTGGCTCTCGAAATCACGACAGAACTCGGCGGCTAGTTTGCGCGCGCTCGTGCTCGGTCATCGAGGAGGACGAGGCGAAGGTTGGCCGACCGAGAACACACTCGCGTCGATATCCAAGGCACGCGGCGAGGGCGCAGACGGCGTGGAGATCGACGTTCGCTTGTGCGCCACGGGCGAGGTTGTTGTGTTCCATGATGCGAATCTATCGCGCGCGACCAACGGGTCGGACACTCGCGCCGTGTCTGATGTTTCGTGGCCTGAGCTGACGCGGAGAAATGTCCCTCGACTGCTCGAAGTGCTGGATTATTGCCGCGATCATGAGCTGTGGCTGAATGTCGAAATCAAATACGACGTCCCAAATAAACACGCGCTCGCGCGAGCCGTGGCGACAGAACTACGACACGTGCAAAAGCAATTGGTCGTCTCGTCTTTTGATCCGCGGCTCTTGTGGATGGTTCGCGCAATGGGCGTCCGCGCGCCACGCGCATGGCTCACCGATCAAAAGCAACGGCACGTCTCGACGCTCCTGCAGCTAGCGGTACGTCGACCGTTGGTGCACGGTGCGCACTTGGAGCACACGCAAGCCACACCGGAGCGCGTCGCTATGATGCTCCGACGTGGTCTATTCGTGGGTGTGTGGACAGTGAATGATCCCGCCGAAGCGCGCGCTCTCTCCCATCAAGGTGTCCGCTTCTTGATCACGGACCAACCCGCGATCATTCGCGCAGCGCTCGACTGATCACTCGTCGCACTTGACCTCGAACACGGGAGCGTT
>JAYVXK010000255.1:0-7533 GCA_043785265.1 Myxococcales bacterium
GACGCGCTCGCGGCAGTCAGTCGCGATGAGTCACTCGTTGCGTTGGTGCACGCTGGAAATGATCGCAACGCACTCGAAGACGCGACGACCAAGCACACGGGTCTCGTCAGAGACGCCCTCGTCCGTCTGGCGCGCCTCTACGACGCGGCGGCTGCGCGAGGACTCGAACGCAGACTCTCGCTCGACCTCGCGGAAGTGCGTGGCTTCGCCTACTACACGGGCATGATCTTTCGTGTGTATGCGTCCGGTCCTGGCGAGGCGGTCGGTGCGGGGGGACGCTACGACGAACTCATGGCGCGTTTTGGTGCGCCCATGTCTGCAACTGGCTTTGGTCTCGACCTCGATGCGCTCTCTGTCGCCGTGCTGGCTGCGCGTCCTGACAACCGAGATGAATCACCGCGTGTGTTGGTGACAGGAGCGTCCGCGCACGCTCGTGCGACCGAGTTGCGAAGCGCTGGACTATGCGCGGCTGTGATCGCGGACAGAGAGACGGCGCACGCTCACGCGGTCGCGTGGGGATACTCGTGCATCGTCGACAATCAAGAATTGATCGACGTGAAGACGCGAGAGCGGTCGCCATTTTCGCTTGCAAAAATAGGCCTAAAACAAGGCACGGGAGAGACATCATGAGCGGCGTTGTGATCGTCGGAGCGCAGTGGGGAGACGAAGGCAAAGGCAAAGTCGTCGACATCCTCACCGAACACGCAGACATGGTCGTGCGCTACGCAGGTGGACCCAATGCAGGTCACACGCTCGTGGTCGGCAACGAGAAAGTCGTCGTGCGCTTGGTGCCGAGCGGCATCCTGCGTGAAGGCAAAGAGTGCATGCTCGCGCAGGGCATGGTGGTCGATCTCGCGCGACTCGTCGCCGAGATGGACGAACTGAAGACCAAAGGCCACGCGCACGTCGAACGACTTCGTGTCTCCGATCGCGCGCACGCCATCTTGCCGTATCACATCTTGATCGACGGCTTGCGCGAGCAAAAGAGCGGCGGCGAGATCGGCACGACCAAACGCGGCGTGGGACCTTGCTACGAAGACAAAGCTCGTCGCGTGGGCATCACGCTCGGGATGCTGCGCGATCTGAAATCGCTCGAGAAACGCGTCGCCGCAGCGATCGAAGCGTGGGCACCGACCATTCGGGACCTCGGCGGTGAAGTGCCTCTCGCGCGCGATGTCGTCAAAGCGATCGAGCCGTTCTGCGCGCGTGTCGTGCCTCTGCTCACCGAGACGTCGAAGCTCGTCGAAGATGCTCTGCGCGCGGGCAAGCGCGTGGTGTTCGAAGGCGCGCAAGGCACACTGCTCGACGTCGACCATGGCACCTACCCATTCGTCACATCATCGAGCGCAGCAGCGGGCGGCGCATGCACGGGAGTGGGTATTGGTCCCACGCGCATTCAGCGAGTCGTGGGACTCGTCAAAGCGTATTGCACGCGTGTCGGTGGCGGACCCTTTCCCACTGAACTCAATGACGCTGCGGGCGAACGCCTGAGAAAAATTGGCGATGAGTTTGGCGCGGTGACGGGACGCCCTCGACGCACGGGATGGCTTGATTTGCCTGCTCTGCGCTACGCGTCGCGCATCAACGGACTGTCGTCGCTCGCGATCACCAAACTCGATGTGCTGACCGGAATGGACACCATCAAAGTCTGCGTTGCCTACCAAACTCCGTCAGGCGAGACGAACGACTTTCCCATCGATGCGCTCGATCGTTCAGAACCCATCTACAAGACTTTTCCTGGGTGGTCCGAAGCCCTCGGCGCCGCGCGACTCATCGACGACCTGCCGAAGACCGCACAAGCCTACGTTCGGCTGATCGAAGAGGCAGCTGGCTGTGGCGCGTGCATCGTGAGCGTGGGCTATCGGCGCGACGAGACCATCGCGCGCGTCGACCCGTTCCTGTGAGCTATACTCTGAGCGTGCCGTCCGTTTACCGATTTCGGTGCGTGCTCTCGGTTCGTTCGAGCGCGCGTCACCGGGCAATGCGAAACGCAAAACTGTGATCGCGACATTCTTCGTCTTGTTGCAACTCGGCGCTGCCAATGGCGCGTCTTCTGGGCGACCGGTGGAGTGCTCGTTTGGAGACACCGGACGCCCCAATGTTTGGGAGCGCGTGAAGCAGCCAGAACTCGGGCGTTATTGTGATCTGCTCGCGAGTGGTGCGAGCAAACTCGCTTCGGCTACCGGTCAGCCGCGCGAAGTGATCGGAATCGCCGACGACGCCGACAAGCGTCTGCCCGGCCGCGCCGCCCCAACCGTGCTCAAGGGCCGCGCGTTCGCAAAACTTGCACAATACACAGAAGCATACACGGCGTTTCATGCGGCGCTCACGCTTGACCCTTCGGCGTGCGACGAGCCAAACGCTCTCTACGCGTACGCTCGATCTGCTGCGCGAACGAGTCACGACGCAGACGCACTCACTGCGTTTCGCGCACTCTTGCCGCGGGCATCAGGACTCGCAGCGCAAGATCGCGGCGCGGCGTATTTCGAGGCGGGTCTCGTCAACATGGCCAAGGGCGCAAGCTCGCTCGATGACGCCATCGCGATTTTTCGACAAGCGCGTCGCGAAGCACAAGACGCCATCGGAACCGCGGCGTGGTTGGCGCTCGCGCTGGCCCTCGATCGGTCGGGCGTGCGCGACGAAGCCCGCGCGATTCTGGCAGAACGAACGACCGACGCAAAGACGACGCTTGCCGATGGTCGCGTGCGTGATGTTCTCTCGGCGACTCCAGCGGAACTAGACGCCCTGACGGCGATGTCTCTCGAATTGGCAGACCCCGTCGCCGCGCGTGCTGCGTGGCACAAGTATTCGGCGAGTGCGAGCAGCGGTCCGTGGGCAGAGCATGCGCTCGCCAAAGAAGTGGCCCTCGCGAACGCGAAGGCGAAACCAAAGCCAAAATGAAGCGCGAAATCTTGCGCCCGCTCTCGCTCTTGGTGTCGTGCGCCGCGTTGGCGCTGGCAACAAACGCGCACGCAACCACGCCGCCCTCTCCATGGGACATCGTGCGTGACCCACAAGCCCGACCTCGATACGAACTGCACGCATTCGTGTCGCGACTCTTCGCCGCTCGCGATGAAGGTCGCCGGTTGCAGAGCGACTCTGAACTTGCAGACACCTATGTGGCGACCGCGCGTGACGTGCTCGAAGCTGCAGATGCAGAACACAGTCCCGACCCGCAGCTCCGCTTTGATCTCGGTCACGTTTACCAAATGATTGGCGACCGCCATCAGGATCCGGCTGATTTTAGGCGGGCCGCGACGGTGCTCGAGTCTGCGATCGCTCTCGCGCCCGATCATCCTGCCGCTGAAGACGCGTTGCTCTGGCTGGCGACTTGTTATGCGCGCACCGACACGGTCAAAGAAGTCGACGCCTACGAACGCTTGCTCGCTGTGGCCGAGAGTCCGCGCACGCGAGCAGTCGCGTACCTCAATCGCTCGGAGGCACAGATGCGACTCGGGCATCTCGACAAGGCCGTAGAGGACGCTCGTTACGCAGTGGAGCTCGACGCGAGCCCTTCCGACACGGCACTCGCGAACATGGATCTCGCGGTTGAACTCGATCGCTACGGCGACGGCTACGGAGCGTTACGCGCAGCAGAAGCGGGCGTGCAGGGACTTCCGCATGTCGTGACGATGTTGCTCGACGACGGCGACGACAAGAGTGTGTTCTTCGTGCCCGACTACGACAAGCATTGGTATCGCGCGGTCGCGCTCTCCGTCTTGGCGCGCGCGTGCGATGTGTCTGCGTGCATCGACTCCGTGTTGACCGCCGAGTTGCATCTGCTTCCGCTGTGGCCGCGTGGTCCACAGGAGCTTCGCGCGGCTGGTTTCTGGCGTTTGGCGACGCTCGAATGGGGCAGCTATCTACGTGTGGCAGATCAGAGCACGCCGTGGATACCGCTCGCGCGAAGGCGTGAGGCCGAGGCAAAAAAGAAACTCATCGCAGCGGGCGCGAAGGTGTCGAACGCGTTTCGCAAGAATCCTACGATGCTCGAGGACTAGGGCATCAACCCCAACTGTTGCTTGTATCCTGCAATCTTCGCGTCGAGCGCTTCGGTTTTTACCCCGAGGCCAGTAGAGACCCGCTGAAGAGTCTGCATCTCTGTCGCGTCGATGCTGCCGTCGACGAGCGCCGCAGTGATGAGGCCTCCCAAAAACCAGTCCGGCGACACACCCTGCGTGATCCCCACGAACTGACCAAGTTCACCGGCGAGCGCTTGCTTCATCAACGCAGGGTCGATGCCCCAACGCTGTCCGGTCGTGGTGAGCAAGCGCTTCTCTTCTTTCTCGAGCCGGCCGTTTTGAGCCATCAAACGCGCCATCGCGGTGAAGAGCACCACTCGCTCGCGCGGGTCGGTGATATCCGGAATGAGATGAGCGGCCGCGACGTCACTTGCCGCGCCTGTGTTGTGCTCGCGAAGCCGAATGTTTGCATCGCCTGGAGCAAGCACCTCATCGAGCGCCCACATCTGCCCGTTGGCCGCTGTCGGCGCCTGACAGTGCGGACACTTCTCGACTGAGGTCTCGGGCAAAGGCGCGCCGCATTCGTGGCAGACCATGCTCGACATCGAGAACTTCGTCGTCACGCCCGTCTTGCGCGCCAGCCGGAGTACTTGTTGCTGCCCCGGGTTGTTCTCGGCTGACCAAAATATTTTTACGAACGCGTAGTCGACTCCGTTGGGTTCGTCCGCAACATCGACAAACAGCAAGTCCGCGCCGCCGACCGCGACGTCCTTCATTGCGGGGTCAATGCGCTTTTGCTCTCGAACCCACGTCCAAAACAGATACGAGCCGCGATCTTCGATCGCTTCGCGCGCGGCTCCGGGATCGATCTTCGCGAGCGCGTCGAGGCCCTCCACTGGCGTGAGGTCGTCGGAGCGCCACTCGATGAGTTGCGTGATCTCCGAGAGCACCCAATCGTGTTCGCCCGAGCACACGAGCGCGTGGCAGAACTTGCACTTCAGCATCTCGCCGCCCTTTTCGAGCGGTGCGCCACACGAGGGACATGCGAGGCCGACTTGGTCTGCGTCGAGCTTCGTCATCGCGCCGTGCTTGCGCACGAGAGTCCAGATTTCGGTGTACGGAGTGACATCGACGTTCGCGAGCGCGCGGGCGATTTGGTCCTCGGTCGCAGTGATCGAAACATTGGTGTCGCGCGCTTGCGCCGTGAAGCGGACGTGAACCGCGTCCACGGGTGGCTGCGCGTCGACCGCTTCGATCGTCACATAGAGCGCTTGCGCATCGCTCATGACATTCTTGATGCCCTCTTGTTGCATCAGTTCGAGCTGCACGGAAAACCGCGAAAACACGCCGTCGGAGACGAACGCACGAGCCGGTTTCATGTCGCCTGCGAGCCACGCGACACGCACACGATCACTCATCACACGCACGCGATCGATGATGCTGGCTTCAGTCAGTTTGGGATCGCGAGCGGTGAGCACAGCGATCGAAGCGCTGCGCCGGCTCACGGCCTCCTTGTCGAACTGCGCGTCCAAAACCGCTGAGCGCACGCTTCGATTCATGTCGCGGTTGCGCATGAGGAGCTTCATCAATACGACGCCAATCAGCGCCAAACAGAAGACAGCGAGGATCCCCGCGCCGTTGCCCGAACTCGAAGAGTGATAGCCGCTGTTGTCTTTGCTGATGCTGAAGCCGGTGCCGCCGCTGCCGCTGCTAAAACCGCCGCCGGCACCATGCGAGCCGCCACCCCCGCTGAAGCCACCCCCGCCACGTCCGCCGCCGCTTCCTCCGCTGTAACTGCCTCCGCCTCCAGGGCGCACGAAGGCGATCGCGTCGTCGTGGCTGGCGTGCGCAGTCGTCATCATTTCACTGGGAAAAGCTGCCGGTTTTGCCACGCAGGGAGTTGCCGCAAGTCACCCCAAACCTCGTTGGCAGAGGTGTACCGATAGGCCTCGCGCCTCCGCAGCATCTTTGCGATGAGCATGGCGAGTGGTGTGCCGATCGCCTCGGCTTGCCTACGAGGTTCGCCATCGGAGACGTAACGCGCGAGGTCTGGATACGACATGTTCGGAGGCACAGCAGGCTGGCCGACGAGCATCCAATACATCAGCAAGCCCACTTGGTAGAGATCGCTCTGCTTGCTCGTGTAACCGCTCGCGAGGATCTCGGGCGCCATGATCTTGTGGTGCACCACATTGGGTCGCACTGCGGGCGCTCCGCGTAGCTCATGACTGATCCCAAAGTCGCTGATCTTGACCGAGGGTCGATCGCCACCGTGAGAAATCAGCACGTTTCCGGGGTGAAGATCGTCGTGCACGATGTCTGCGTCGTGGAGAAATTGCACCGCGGCGAGCGTCTGCCGCGCGAGCTCGATGACGAGCCCCTCTTGCATCGGCGTGCCCACCAGCATCGAGGTGAGTGGGTGATCGCATCGCTCGAGCGCGAGGTAGTAGAGGTGCTCCTGCTCGAACGCATCGTAGATATAGACGACGTTGGGGTGTCTGAGCGACATCAGCCGCTCGACCTCGCGCGCCCACTCGGCATGCACTTCTTGGTACGGGCGATTGGCGGGGCGAATCACCTTCACCGCGTAGACCTGATCGAATGGGCCGATGCATTCGTACACCGCGCCGAACTCGCCCATGCCGATCACTTTGTTCACTTGATAGACGCCGCGCTTGCTCCGCAACAGCGAACCCGGTTGCGGATAACGAACCGTGATGCGAGGAGTCGCCGCGCTCTGAGGCGGCGGCAAATTGACCGTTTGGCTCGCGAAATTGCCCGTATTCGTTGCGCTCTGATTCGAGGGCAAGTTTGGCGCGGACGGCGCCGGTGGCGGAATGGTGCCTGACGGACCCGAGCCCGGAGGATTCGCCGCAGCTTGCGCCGGTGGCTGCGCGGGGGAGGGCGGATAGCGCGGTGTGCCGCTCACAGCGCTCACTCTTATCATGTTTCGCTCGAGCCCGTAGGCAACCAGGTCTAGAGTCTGTGCCCATGACAGCGAAAGCGCCGAAGACTGCGGAGAACAAGCGGCTCGAGCAAGCACGCGAGGGGCAGAAGTGGCGTCGTTGGGGCAACTATCTCAGCGAGCGACAGTGGGGCACCGTTCGCGAGGACTACTCCGAAGGTGGCGATGCTTGGAGCTACCTCACGCACGAGCAAGCACCGCTCCGCGCCTATCGCTGGGGCGAAGATGGCCTCTTGGGTTTGTGTGACAACCGCGGCCTCGTCCACTTTGCCCTCGCGTTGTGGAACGGCAAAGACCGTATGCTCAAAGAACGCTTGTTTGGATTGTCCAATCCCGAAGGCAATCACGGGGAAGACGTCAAAGAGGTTTACCACTACCTCGACGCGACACCGACCTGCAGCTACTCGCGTGCACTCTACAAGTATCCGCACGCTGAATTTCCCTACGAAACACTGCGCCGTATGGCTCGCGAAGCGGGACGCACCAACCCCGAGCCCGAGCTTTGGGACACGGGCGTCTTCGACGACGACGCGTACTTCGATGTCGTCATCGAATATTGCAAAGCCAATATCGAAGACATTCTCATCAAAGTAACGATTACCAATC
>JAYVXK010000256.1:0-2249 GCA_043785265.1 Myxococcales bacterium
GTTCAACATGCGCGTGCATCTCCGTCGCTGAAGAGCGACGGCCCAATTGAAGCCTTCACCTCTGCGAGGGCTTGATCGTAAGGCTTCTCGATCTCCGTCGCTGAAGAGCGACGGCCCAATTGAAGCGCGTGCGTGATCTTGTTCGCTGCGGGCATCGTGGCGCATATCTCCGTCGCTGAAGAGAGCGACGGCCCAATTGAAGCTACCCATTCCCTCAGTCGGTGATCTGGAACCCGAGCATCTCCGTCGCTGAAGAGCGACGGCCCATTGAAGCGCCACATGCTCCGCGCCGTGCTTCTTCGTGTTCGTTCTCGCCGCTCCGATGCGGCCACTCCAGTGCCGACAGTAGTGTTAGAGGCTGTGTTCGGCGGCGAGATTGAGGGACATGACGGCGGAGGCGTCGGCGGCGAGGGAGGTGTGGGGGTGGGAAGGGCCGCTCCAGTCGCTTGCGAAGGTGTTGGAGTGGGTGTTGCGCGCGGAGCTCCAGATTGCGCGCGCGCTTGCGGTGAGGACGGTGCGGTATTGGGTTTGATGGGTGTCGAGTGCGTACAGTTTGGTGAGGAAGCGGAAGCCGATGCCTTTGAATGCGTCGCAGTCGCCCGTGCAGCCGGCGTCGTGCAAGATCGGGCCGAATGTCGAAGGGGTCACTTGCTCGTGGATCATGTAGCTGCCAAAGCCGTACGCGTGGCTTAGGTAGTGCTCGTTGCCAGTGATCTGGTGTAGTTCGATCGACGCGCCGATTGCGAGGCCCGTGTCGTAGGTGAACTTGCGCCAGTCGACGGTGCCGTTTGCGTTTCGATGGTCAGCGACCTGGAAGGTCGTCCGGTCGACCATGGTCGAATACCAGTAGTCGTAGATTTCCTCCGCCGCGATCTTGTAGCTCGCCTTGCCCGTTCGCTCGTTGAGCCGCGCTGCGGTGATCGCAGGGCCGAAGTTCGATGCCGTCGCCTTTTGCGTGTGCGCGCGGTCCCACCAGATGCCTGTCGTCGTGCGTCCATCCCGCTCGATGTCGGCGAAGAGCCACTCGGCGCGATTCAGGTACTCGTGATTTTGCGTGGCGTCGTACGCGCGGATGAGCGCGAGCGCCATCCAGTTCTCGTCGTCGAACCATTCTCGCGACCAGCCGTGAGCGTCTTGCGCGGCGTAGAGTGTGGCGAGGTGCTGCTTGAACTTCGCGCCTCCTGTGCGCTGGACCGCGTCGGCCATGGCATCGAATGCTTGGGCGAAGATCCAATAGCCGGCCTCCTTGCCATCGCCTGGATACGCATCGCGGAGGTAGTGCCCATCCCAGAAGTGATTGAAGAGCGCGTCGGTCGCGGCATCAGCACGCGCGGACGCGGACAGAGCGTCGTCGCTCGTACCGGTTGTCTCGTCCACGGTGCCGTCAGAGGCTCCAGCGCAGGCCAGCCCTAGTGCGAGGAGCACCAAGCACATCGTTCGACTCGCACTGGCTAACGTCATCGCTCCCCTTTGGTAAGCCGATGCAACGCAAGCGCGATGCCGTCGCTCGAGGACGCTGAATCCAGCCCAATCGTGGCCATCGTGCTCCATCGGCGTGGATCGCGACCGCCGCGAACGTGGATCGTTTTGCTCCCCAGGGTCAATACGAGATGCGGGTGATCATGGTGAGCAACGCGTGCTCCTTGTGACACCTCCGCTCGCGCCACGAGCACATGGAGTCGTCGCCCGCGCGAACGACGAACACTCCGACGCTCGACGCAATTGAAAACCAGTTTGTGCTATCGCTCACCGGCGCCCATGTTTCAGCCTCCGCCGCTGCCTCGAAAGTACGACGCTTGCGTTCGTGACTTGGCCTCGGCAAAGGCGGAAGTTCGCGCGTCCGCAGCTCACGACATCGTTCGTCATGCGCGCGAGGGAGAACATCGCGCGCAAGCGCTTCGCCTCTTGCAAAAAGCTCTCGACGACGAGTCTCCGCGCGTGCGAGCCGCCGCTGCAATCGCTCTGGCAGACCTGCGCGCGACCGACGCGGTGGCTGCGTTGGTGGTTCGCATGGAGGACGATGACGCGGATGTTCGTCAGATGGCCATCACCGCGCTCGGCGAAATCGGAGACGCCGCCGCCACGCAACGATTGAAGCGCGCGTTGACCGACAAGAGGCCGGAGGTTCGGTATCAGTCTGTCATCGCCTATACCCGCGTGGTCAAAGACGCTGGCGACGTGGCAGCAGCGCTCGCGACGGCCGCGCGCGACGACGACATGAACGTGCGCTACATCGCCATGAGACTCGC
>JAYVXK010000257.1:0-2248 GCA_043785265.1 Myxococcales bacterium
GGGTTCGGCGATGAGCTCCAAGCCGCCTTGCACCACGCCTTTGGTGGCTAAAATACGGTTCGAAACGCTCTCGAGTTCATCCGCGCGTCCCCGCATGACGATGACTTCGAGGCAGAGATCGTGCGTCAGGTGAACATGCATGCTCGAGCGAACCGCTTCGCCGAGATCGTGCTGCATCTCGGTCAGTTTTTCGGTGAGTTCGCGCACGTGATGATCGTAGACGAGAGTCAGAGCGCCCACTGCCATCGCGCCGCGTTGGATTTGTGAGCGCCCGACTTCCTTGCGAACGAGATCGCGCAAGATCTCTGATCGCGACCCGCCTCTCTCCTCGACGATTGCATCGAGCGAGTGGAGGAGATTGTCCTCCATCGCGACTCCGAAGCGAACGAGCTTTGCGGCCATGGCAGACACAACGCTATCAAATCGAGTAGCTTGCCGACGTGCGATTCGTAGACTCATGTGAGCTCAAAATCGCGGCTGGAAAAGGCGGCAATGGTTGCGTCGCGTTTCGCCGCGAGAAGTACATTCCGCACGGCGGGCCCGCGGGCGGTGATGGCGGCAAGGGCGGCGATGTGGTGTTCGAGGCAGATCCCGGCATCGCTACCCTGCTCGATCTCACCTATCAGCACACGCTCAAAGCAGAAGACGGCGAACCTGGTCGGGGCAAAGATCAGTACGGACACGGCGGCGAAGACTTCGTCGTGCGAATCCCCGTCGGTACGCAAGTGTTCGACGCGCTGACGGGCGAGCTGAAATTCGACCTCACCGAAGAACATCAAAAGGCGATCGTCGCGCGCGGCGGCAAAGGCGGACGCGGCAACATTCACTTTGCTTCGAGCTTCGATCGCGCGCCGCGTAGAGCCGAGCCCGGCGAGCCTGGCGAAGAATGGCAAGCGCGACTCGAGCTCAAAGTGATGGCGGACGTTGGCCTGCTCGGGTTTCCCAATGTCGGCAAATCGACCTTCATTCGCGCGGTGTCCAAGGCGCGACCCAAAGTCGCCGACTATCCATTCACGACGCTCGTGCCGCATCTTGGTGTCGCGCGCATCGCCGAAGAAGCGTCGTTCGTCATCGCCGATATTCCTGGTTTGATTCCCGGTGCGTCCGAAGGCGCTGGTCTCGGCATGCGTTTCCTCAAGCACGTGGAGCGCACACGCGCGCTCTTGCACTTGGTGACGCTCGATGCTGGTGAGGGACGCGATCCGGTGAAGGACTATGTCGCGCTCAAGCGTGAACTCGAGAAGTTCGATCCCGAACTCGCAAAGCGTCCCACACTCGTAGCGATGTCGAAGGCCGACATCTCCGAGGTGAAAGACGCCTACAAAAAGGCCAAAGCAGCGTTCAAACGCAAAGGCATCGATCTGCGTTTGCTCTCAGCCGCCACCGGTGAAGGCGTCCGCGAGACGCTCGTCGCGCTCTTTCAAGTCGTCAAGGGACACAACCCGCCCGATGAGTGACAAGACAGAAGACCCGACGCCAAAGCGACTGCGCAAAGCGCAAGAGGACGGCGACAGCGGCGTGAGTACTTATGCGGCGCAGGCCGTTGCGTTTTTGGTGACGATCTCCATCGCGCCAGCAGCGATCGCAGCGCTCGTGACCCAGACGCAGTCGATGCTCCGTCAGGCGATTGCTCGCGCGGGAGATCCGACACCCGTCGTCGCCGATCCCACTGCTTTTGCAGGACCGACAGTGATGTTGATCGTGCCCGTGTTGCTCGCGGCGGCGATCACCGGTGCAGTCGCGCACGTCGTGCAAACAGGAGGCTTCATCGCGACGAAGAAACTCGCACCCAAGTTCGAGCGACTCGATGTGATCGCGGGTTTCGGGAATTTGTTTTCCATGCAACGACTCTTCTCGGTCGTTCGTGCCTTGGTGGCTGGCAGCATCGTCGCGTATCTGGCTATTCGCGGCCTCCGCGCGCATCTGACCGATCTCGCTCACTTGCCAGGGCAGAGCGCGTACATCGGCCTCGTGGCGTCCGAGATTGCGCGGCGCATCGCGCGAGATGCTGCTCTCATCGGTCTTGCGATCGGCGCAGTGGACTTGGTCGTGACGCGCCGGGGTTGGTGGAATCGCCTGAAGATGGGCAAAGACGAGATCCAGCGCGAACACAAAGAGAGCGAAGGCGATCCGCAGATGAAGTCTGCGCGCGAGCGAGCCCATCACGAGATGCTCGCAGCGGCCACGGTGGGAAATGTGAAGAATGCTACAGTCGTGATCGTGAACCCGACGCACATCGCATGCGCGC
>JAYVXK010000258.1:0-2241 GCA_043785265.1 Myxococcales bacterium
CAGCGTTGGCGGATGCGCCTGCGATCAAAACCATTTCTTGACTGCCGATCTGAATGCGATCGCCCGGTCGAACCGCCATCCGTTCGGTGATGCGTTCGCCATTCAACAACACGCCGTTCCGACTCTGCAGATCTTCGACCGTCACGTTCGGTCCTTGCACGACCAAGAGCGCATGGCGACGGGACACGAGCGGATCATCGAGCGACAGCTGACAACTCGCGTTGCGTCCGACGGCAAACTCGCCTTCGCTGAGTTCGAGATCGTGTTGCTGATAGCGCAGCCGAAACCGCATGACGAAGGTTTGCCTACTCGAATCGCCGAACGGGACTTTCCGTTGGCTCTCTCAAGTTAGCGTCACGATCGCGAAGCCGGCAAGTCTTCGCCCGGTTTGGAGTCGACCACGTTGCGACAAAGCCGCAGACGCGCCGCCTAGCCGCGTGGATCACGACGGCATCGCAGGGTTTGGACGCGTTTCGTCTGCAGGACCCCTGGCGCCGATCGCGTCGGCGATGTCTTGCAACTTGCCGAGGGCCACCAGATCGATGTTCGTTCGTGCATCTGCGGACCCAAACGCGGTCGCCAGCGCTTCGACCGGCGCGAGGAGGGAAAGCCGTAAATCGTGCGGCATCGTAAGAATCGCGTCGAACGTCAGCGACGTCGGAAGGATCGTCGCCCGCGCTGCAAGATGGAGTGCGCCAATGAGCACGACGGATTCGTTCGAAGCGACCGCGGTTCGAACACAAAGCGAGACGACTTGATCGACTTGTGATTGGTCGAGCGGTTCGTGCGCTACCACGCGATCTTCGAGTTGACCCAGCACCCGCGTCATCGCACGAACTGCATCCTGGATGCGATTGAGCGAGAGAGCTTTTTGGGCGACCTCCATGAGTAGCTGCACACCCCACGCGTGGCGTGATGCGCTGCCGAGTTGCCCAGTCATGGTGTCTTCTTCGAGTTGCTCGGTCGCGCCGCAATTGGGACACGCAGAGACTTCCTGCGGATAGGGAATGCGACAGCGCGCGCAATGACGCAAAAAACCCGTGGTCTTCGCGTTGGGAACTGCGTTCTGATTGACCTCGCAAAACACCAACTCTTGCGTACCGATGCGAACTCGGTCGCCGTCTTTGAGGCGTGTGGGGCCCCGCAAGCCAAGGCCGTTGATCTTCAGCCCATTGCGGCTGCTGAGGTCTTCGCAGACTGCACCGTCATCATCGATCACGATGCGCGCGTGTTGTCTCGACACGAGCGGATCTTCGAGGGTGACGTGACACTCTGGACTGCGGCCGAGCACCGTCGCTCCTCGCGGTAGATCGATTTCTTGTAGGAGAAATCGCAACCGATAACGCGTCAAGTGACCTCCGTCTCCCCACCGCTCCAACGCAACGACCACGTCGCTGGGCAACAATTGTCCCAGCCGAATGAAATTGCATCGCATATTTGCAACTTTGTCGAGGAGAACTTGAAGAAGGTCCGTGGTAGCTTGATCGGGTTGGACGCTTCGCAGGAGTCGTTACTCAAGCTCTGTCGTGATGTGCTTGCGCCCCTCGTGCATGCAGATGGTGGCGTCTTCTACCTGGTCAGCAGCGCGCCAAGCGCCGTTCACATCCACCTCGCCGGGACGTGCGCAGGCTGCCCTGGCGCGTCGATCACACACAAATCCGTGCTCGAACCCGCCGTCCGGTCGGTGTTTCCGAAGGCAACTTTGAAAGTGACGACAGGGTTTTTGGTGCCCGAGGGCGCCGAGAAACTCTAAAGGGCGACGTTACTTTTTGGGAGCCGCGCCGCCGTCTCTGCCAGCGTTCGGATCGGAACGACCCACACCACGCGTGACCGCGCTGATGGACGGGTCGATTGCCATCAAGTCTTCTGGCTTGTTCGTGCGGAGGGTGGCCAGATTCGCGAGAATGGCGCGGTCTTCGATGACCACACCCACGACCGGCGTCGGCTCACTCGATCGGTCGACCAAGCGGAGATGAGTCGCGCCATCCTGCCAATCGACTGTACTAAACGACAGATTCTGTCCCGGATTCGCCATTCGCAATCGACCAGGTGTCGACAGCGCGAGCTGCATCTTCGTGACAGCTTCGGCGAAGGTCCGACCCCATACGCCGCCATCTTTTAGCGGGTATTCGTCATAGATCTTCCACAGACGTTCGGCGGGCGGCGCGCCAATGAAGAAGAAGTAGCGGCGCTTGCCACCACGATCGACATACATGAGCGATTCGTGATTTTTGTACGTGT
>JAYVXK010000259.1:0-7496 GCA_043785265.1 Myxococcales bacterium
TTCGATGCCTGTCCACGAGCCCGGCCGACGGTTGATGCACTTTGTGCCGCTCAACTTCGTCCACAAAAAAGTCATGGGGCACGGCGCCCGCTCCACCAATGCTGGCTTGTCGCTCACGTCGATGATCGACTTCTTGATCGTCGTCGTCGTCTTCTTGCTGATGACCTTCAGCGCCTCGGGTGAGGTTCCGCCTGCCAAAGGCATTCGCTTGCCGCAAGCGGAGAACACACTCGACATGATCGACGCTCCCATGGTGGCGATCAATGGTCAGCAAATTCTGGTCGATGGCGCTCCCGCAGGAAACACCCGAGCGATCGAAGATGCCAAGCGCCTGCAGCGCATCGACGAGCTCTTCAACATCCTCAAGGGCAAACGCGAAGTGTGGAAGCAACTCCACCCGAACAAAGAGTTCCCGGGTGTCGTCGTTCTGCAAATCGACCAAGACGTACCTGCTGTCGTCGTGAAGAGCACGTTCCAAACCGCTGCATTTGCGGGCTATCCGAACGTGAGCTTCATGGTGAACAACCTCCCCCACTCCCACTAGAAGGGCGCTGTTTTTCGCCGATACCGGCGCGATTCGCGGCGTCGGGGGTCGTCACCGTACGCGGAGTACGGCTCCTCCACCCCGCCGCCGCGCTCGCTTGGTCTCGACGAAAACCAGCGCCCTTCTAGGGAGCTTTTAGCCCTTAGGAGGGAGATGCGATGGCTGCTGAACCGCCGCAGAAGAAGCGTCAACCGGGGTTGCCTGGTGTGCAGAAGGCGCGCGAAATGCGCATCGAGGGTAGGTTTGCGCGGCCCACTGAGAAGATGTGGGGAGCGGCGCTGCTGGCTCTGATCGCTGTGCTTGTCGCTTATCGATATTTTTCGAATCGATCGTTGAGCGAGGCCAAGAATGACTTGCTCAGTAAGCGCAACGCAGTCGATGCGACGGTTGGCGCGGAGTGGACGCCTCTGCACACCAAGCTCGAGCAGATCACGATGGACGAAGCGGCGATGTTCAAGGGGGACATGGTGGACCCTTCCGCAACGACGCTCTCGTTTCGAAACACTCCGGGCATCTACTTGCGCCTGAAGGTCGACAGCGCGCATGACAGCGCGGGCATCCGCAAGGCGTCACAAGACTCGCTCAAAGACGCGTTCACTTCGTGCCTGTTGCGTACATCGAACGAAGCGCTCGCTCGCGGTGACTCGGATGCCGGAGTGTTTCCGGAGCAGCCGTGGAATCTCCGTCAGGCGTACGCGTCGACTCGCATCTTGACCGACGATTGGCGCCACGAGGTAGAGGAGTCGAGCGACTCGTTGCGACTGCGTGTGTTTCAGCAGCAATATGACAAGGCCGTCGCCGAAGAGATCCCTCTCGCGATCGACATCATCAAGAAGGCACGCATCTTCGTCCTCGTGCTCGACGAAGATGAAACGAGCGCTCCTCGCAACGACGCGGGTGAGACCACTTCGGAGACACTGCAACTGGTCGAGCACGACGCCCGCGTGATCATCTACGACTTGAAAAAGGACACCGAGATTGTTCGGCTGAAGCGAACAGCGAGTGGCACCTTCATGCCTGCTGGAGAGCGCCCAATCACGGATGACGAAACGCGCGATGCGGTCCAACGGCAGGTCAACAACTGCGCGCTGGCCCAGGCAGTCCTCTATCGGATCGCGCCTCCCGTCGCGTCGCCAACGGATGCAGGTCACTGACGATCGACCGGAGGCTGGGACAGAAAGCAGACCGCAGGGTAGGTGCTAGTCTCGCCGGCATGAACTTCACTTGGACGCTCCCGCTGCTCATCACCGCGTGTGGCGGCATCTCCTCACCAGTCACACTCGACGCTGGTGAAGCCGGAAGTTCGGTCGATGCAGGCGTCGACACTGGGACATGTGTGCCCGCGCCGCAGTCCGGAGGGGCGTGCACCAATGGGCAGGTACCATGCGATCAAGTCGACCCGTGTTGCAGTCAAACACTCGTGTGCGACTCGAGTACGCAGAAGTGGAGAGCCTCGGGCATCTCGTGTCTGTTGTGTGCGAACTTCACGTGCGGATGGCTGACATGCAACGGCGGATCGGTGTGCGTCCAAAGGACTTCCGGTCTCCCCTCACCAGACGGCGGCTCCGGACCTTCCTATGAATGCGTACCGATGCCCACCGCGTGCGATCGGCAATGGACGTGCGATTGCGTCACCAAGCACCTCCCTCCTAACTGCTCCTTGGGAGGCTCGAGCAAGTGCAAAGACCCAGCGTGGCAAGTCACCGTCTCGTGCTTGGGAATGTAGAAGCTCAGCGAGCGCTCTCGTCTCCCGCGTCGACCAGATGCACGCCCACGACCTGGTGCCACGCCAGAGTGATGGACAGGTAGCCGGCTCGGTCGAGCGCGGTCTCCTCGCCGCGCGCGAGGCCCAAATCACTGTAGCGAATGCCTCCGTGAAAACCGATCCAGAGTCCGGACGCGCGCGCCATGATCGGTACTTCCAGACCGAGACCAAGCTGCAGGCCCAGCCGATCGCCGATCGCCCCATTTTGCGGCTGCAACGCGAAGCCGCCGAGCTCGAGACCAAACGAGTCGATCAACAAGTCGCCGAAGCTGCGTTGCATCTCGAGACCTTGAAGCCAGCGCCCCAAGAACAGAGGACGCAGCTCCAGTCCCGTGTACAATACACGTGTTGGCTCGGCGCTCCCAAAGCCCTCTTCGTAACCAAAGAAGATGCCAACACTGTCCAAGAAGCGCAGACGGAAGTCAGCATTGGCTCGAACGCCACGTGGACCGATCGTGGCGCCAACACCGAGTGAGAGTGTGACGTCGCCTTCGATGCGACCGAATGTGGCATCGGAACCAAGAGGCGCGGCGTCCAAGAGGCCGAGCACCAGCGCGACGCCCGCGACCGTCATCATGTCGGCGTCGCGTCTCCGGCGATGGCGTTGGTCACTTCTTCGCGGAGCTCCGCGGCGAACACGATGCGAACGCGGGAGAGCGTTTGACCCACCAGGCGCGAGAGTAAAAACGACACCTCGCTCAGCTTGCGCGCGGGCCCCTTTGCATAGACCACCATCGGCTCGGGTCCCTCCGGAAAGGGAGTGTCCGAGGCGATGTCGATGCCCACGTGCAGCTCGGGGTCGAGACCGCGCGCGACGGCTATTTCACGGGCGATCGCGAGCGCTTTGTTGCGACCGCTTTCGGCGGCTTGCTCTCCAAAGAGCTCGAGGGTCTTGTGCAGTTTGCGCGCGCGAATGCGTCGCGTGAGATCGGCGAGCTGCCCGTCGGAACATGACTCCCAAGCGTGCATGGCGACGGAGAGCACGCTGTCATCGAGGTCGAGATAATTCGCTAGCGCGACTTCGCCGCCACGCGCCGCTTGCTCGATACCCGCGGGCACACCAGGCAAACGCGTGCCGTCTGCCACGAGTCGCGCCGCGCGTGCGAGCACGGCTCGTATCATCCACTCCGCCGAGCGCGTCGCCTTGTGGAGATAGACCTGTTGGAACATGAAGAGGCGCGCGATTAAAAATGCTTCGATCGCGGGCAGACCTTTGGCTCCATCGATCGCGAGGTTGGGTGCGCGGCCGTCGTCGCTTGGCATCATGCGCAGACTGCGCAGCAGCCAATCGAGGTCGAACACACCATATCGAACGCCCGTCATGTGCGCGTCGCGTAGTAGGTAGTCGCATCGATCGACATCGAACGTGCCGCTCACCGCGTTCGCGAGATACGGAAGCGGGTGCTCGCCACGCACCAGCGCCGCAACTCGCGAAGGCATCGCTGGGTCCTCCGAGATGAGCGCGCGGTGAACGTCTGTCGATGGATCCAAGATGATGCGCTCGGTCCATGCTTCATGATGGCCCGTCCCTTTGATCGCATCCTCGAAGAGATGCGACAGCGGACCGTGGCCAGTGTCGTGGAGCATCGCTGCTGCCAAAGCATCGCGCGCTCGGTCACTGGTCAGCTGTTGCCAGAACGGTAAGTTGCCCTGAATCGATCGCAGTCGTGCGATGAGTTGCTTCATCACGAACGCCGCGCCCAGGGCGTGCGAAAATCGCGTGTGCTCTGCGCCTGGAAACGCGAGAGACGCGACCCCGAGCTGCCTCACGCGTCGCAGGCGCTGAACCTCCGCCGTGTCCACGAGCTTTCGAAGAACTCGCTCTTCATCGGACTCGAACGAGACCAGCCCAAACACCGCGTCGCGAAGGATCACGCGGCCATAGTAGACGTTCGCAGTCCTCCCTATTGGGGCAAAAGCAGTGCGAGTTTTGAAGGCTTGAATTTCGTGTAACATATTCGTCCTTCTCCACTTTCGTGCCCACTGCCATGTCCTCAGCAAGCCCCAACCGTTTGATCGATATTCTGCGCGTCCTCCCCGAGGGTGAGCTGGAGTCGCTCGTCGCGCGCTTGGGTGTTCGCATCGACCCTGCGAAGCGGTTGGACATGGCATCTCAGCTTGCACGCGCGCTCGTTGCCCTCCCTGATTTGCGCGATCCCAGCCGGTTGCCTCACGCGAGCGTGGAGTTGCTTCATCGCGTGGCTGAAGGCAAAGGCGTGTTGCTCGTGCCGTCCATTCCTCCAGCGCTCGAGCCGTTGATCGCGCGCGGAATGTTGTTTGCTCGTGGTCAACGCGGTGCGATCGAGCTCGTGTTGCCCATCGCCTATTTGGTGCAGCTCAAGACCTGGGAAGGCGAAGATCCGCGCAGCGCGCGCGCTCTACTGGCGCAAGCATCGTTCGAGGCGACCAGCGCGATCGCGACGCATTATCTCGGTCGCCCCGCGACGCCGCCAATTGCGCTCTCTCTCGAAGCCGCCTGGGAAGTGCTCAGCGATCTGCCCACGCTCGCCGCGGAAATCGACAAACTCGCGCCAAGCGAACGTCGCGTGCTCGAGAAGGTCGAACAAGAAGGTGGCGAGGTCGACACCGAAGAGCTCCTCGAACTCGAGCGCGAACCCATGCGATTGCGCACGGCGACTGGCGTCACGCCGTCACGACGCGGTGTCGGCTCTGCGCTGGAGCGCCGTGGCTTCTTGGTTCCAGTGCATCCCAATCGGCACGTGGTGCCGACCGAAGTCTCACTCGTCATTGGTGCAGCACGTCGTGCAGAACGCACCAAACGTCGCGAGCAGGTGATGACGTTCGTGCTCAGCGGAGACCACGCACCGCGCCGCGCGAAGTTCGCGATCGATGCGGCTCCGCTCTCTTTGGGAATGGCGCTCGCGATCCGCGAAGGTGGCAGCGAAGTTCGTCCAGGCATTGGCACACCAAAATCGCTGACACAAAAACTTGCCGCACGGTTCGGACGCGAGACTCCGCACGTAGCGCTGATTGCGGCTGTTTCTAGGGCGATTGGCCTCTGGGACAGCTCGGCTCTCGCGCCAGGATCTCCGCCCGGATCGCTCGCGATGTCCGAGTTGTTCGGTGTGTTGTTTTCGGCGTGGCGCAAGGGCGGCGCGTGGGACGAAGCTCGTCTCGAACCAGAAGTGCTGCGTCTCGGGGATGGCGGACGCGACCCGAGTCCCGTGGGCGTCGTCCGCGAGATGGTGCTCGAATCACTCGTCGCACTTGGCGAGGGATGGATCCCTTGGACCGCGCTCGCGGGTTACTTCAAAACGGACGATCGCATGCGCGGCCTCGAGCGGCTTTTTCGCCGATGGGCCGAACGCACCAATGCTCTTGCGGTCTCTCCGCTCGAAGTCGCGCGGAGGATCGTGCACGAGAGCTTGCCAGCCCTCGGTGTGATCGACCTCGGCGAAGCGGACGATCTCGTCCCGCCCTCGTCGCCTTCTCCAGACGCAACCGAACTGGCCTACGCGCGCATCGCGCTTCGGCTCTCCCCGCGTGGTCGCGCGTTGCTCGGTGGCAGGGCGGCATCGGTAGAACCGAGTCAGTCGAAGTTTCTCGACGCGCATGTTCTTCGTCTCGGCACGGCGGCACGCATTGCGTCTGTTCTGGCGATCGGGCCACTCGTCGAAGTGTCACGCTGCACCGACACAGTCGATCTCATCGTCGCGCCACAAACCCTCGCGCGGGCACTCTCTGCAGGACTCGAAGCCGACTCACTCAAGCAGCGCATCGAGGCGATCGCGCCGCTTCCCGAGTCGCTCTCACGTACACTCGCTCAGGCGAGCGTCGTGCTGGGGAGGGCAACTTTCAGCCCCGCGAGCGGCTTTTTGTGGGTCGAGGACGCAAGCGTGCGCGAACTGTTGCGGACGCGCCGTGCGACCGGAGAACTCTTTGTCGATCCATCGCCGCCTGGCGGATTGCTCCTCTCGCTCGGTGTGGACATCGAACGGTTGGTGCGTCGTTGTCGAACGGTGGGCGTCGAGATTGTCGTCGACGGTGAGATCGTTCGAGCGCGCACACTGCCGCCCCCAGCAGGTAGCTCGACTCCGCCGCCCATGCCCATGCGGAGAGTAACTCCGACGCCGATGGCGACACCCGTTGCGAAACGTAGTCGCAGCACATCGCAAGCGATTGTGCCGATCGCGACGGGCAAAGTCGAAAACGAAGACTAGTCTTGGGTTTAGGTCTTTGCGAAATCACTCTGCGTCCACAGGCGCAGCGCGGCGTACGATCGCCAGGGCCGCCAGGACTCTGCGCGGTGAGTCAGCGCCGCAACGGTTGGACGCTGAGCGCGAACACTCATCGCGCGGAGTAAACCGAGATCGGAAGCAGGGAAGGCGTCGGGCTGTCGGAGTGCGCGCATCGCGATGTATTGCGCGGTCCATTCGCCCACTCCAGGCAGCGTCGTGAGCGCGCGGACGGTCTCGTCGAGCGTGTCGTGCGGCTGCAGCAAGTGAGCATGAAGGGCGATGGCCTTCACCGTGGCCGACCTCGCGCGCGTGAGTCCGATGCGTGACAAGTCTGCGCGCCCGATCGCGGATGGTGCTGGAAATAGGCGCTTTGGTGGGTCGTCGCGCGCGCTCGACGACGCGCAGTCGAGCGTGTCGCCAAAAGAGGATGCGAGTCGTCCTGCGAAGGTCGTGGCGGCGCGCACGGCGAGTTCGAATACGTCCCAAGCACCCGGCACCCGCACGCCGGGACGATCGCGCACGAGCGCTCGCAGCTTGTCGTCATGCGAGAGGTGTTCATCGATCGCGATGGCATCTGCATCCAAGTCGAAGAGTCTTCGCACACGCATGACGACTGCACCAAGCGCGTGCACGTCGCTCGTGACGATGATCGCCGCGAGCGCGTTGTCGTTCTCGAGTGGTCGCACTTCGAGTGTACCTCTGGCCGTGCCGAGTTCGAACGTGCGGCAGTAGCGATCGCTCGTGACGAGTTCTACGTTCGGAATGGCGCGAGCCGCGAGAAAGCCGACGATGGTGGGCCAATCGTAGGGAGGACTAAATGGCAGCCTCAGGGTGATCGCAGGTCCTGCCGGCGTCTCGCTGCGAGCGCGTTTTCGCAAGGTGCTCGGAGCGCGATCGTAGGTCGCTTGAAACGCATCGTTGAAGCGACGAACACTGCCAAAACCTGCCGCCAACGCGATCTCTGTCATCGAGAGCGAGGTCTCGCCGA
>JAYVXK010000260.1:0-2240 GCA_043785265.1 Myxococcales bacterium
AAGAAGAGATGAAGTGGCCAGCCTTTCTTGCGACGTGGTCGGCTTACGCTCGCCACAAGGAATAGCAACAGAAAGGACTGGCCATGGATCATGTTGGCATCGATTTGGGCGCAACGAAATGCCATGTCGTGCGACTGAGCACGAAGGGCGAAGTACTGGAACGAGGCGTGGTTCCGACAAGAGATATATCGAGCGGTGGTTGAAGAAGGTCGAGCCAAGCCGTGTGGTGATGGAGGCGTGCACACAGAGTGCAGCGGTAGCGAGACTGGCGCAGCTGCATCATCACGAGGCGGTGGTTATCCCCGGCACGCAAGTTCGAGCGCTGGGAGTAGGTGCGCGAGGGATCAAGACGGACGAGCGAGATGCAGAAGTACTAGCGAGGGCGTCGTTACGAAACGAGTCGCTGCCGAGCGTGCACCAGAGAAGCGAGCAAGCGACACATCAACGAGAGTTGATAGCGACGCGGTGTCGACTGGTGAAGATGCGTGCGCAAACGTCACTGTCGGTGAAAAGCTACCTACGCGGGCGGCTGATCATGCTCAAAGGGCGAGCGAGCTCGCAAACGTTCTGCGACGCGGTGAGAGCGGTGCTGCAGAAACGCGAAGAGGGACTCGCGTCACACATCGAGAGGTTACTCATCACGTTCGAGTCTCTGACGGAGCAAATCGACGCACTGCAGTTGGAGATTGTAGCGATCGCCGAGCAGAGCGAGCCGTGCAAGAAGTTGATGACGATACCGGGCGTAGGACCGCTGGTAGCCCTGTCGTTTGTGAGCATGGTGGACGACGTATCGCGATTCGAAACGGCCGACGAGCTGGCGAGTTTTCTGGCGTTGACACCGGGCGAAGCGACAACAGGCGGCAAGCTACGACGGACCGGAACGATCCACGCGGGTCCTCGGTGGCTCAAGGCATTGGTGATTCAAGGCTGCTGGTCGATGTCCAGAGCGACACCGAACGCACCGATGGTGCTGTGGATGAACGGGATCGCCGAAAAGCGAGGCAAGAAAATCGCAATCGTGGCGCTGGCTCGCAAGCTAGTGACGATCATGTGGGCGATGTGGAAACGCAACGAGGTGTATCAGCCCGAGCGAGCCTCGAGCGTCAGAGCACCGGCACCATCACTGGCTGCGGTGAAAGCAGTCACGGAGGTAGCCATGACGGCAACGCCGTAACAAGCGACGGGCTCGATTCGAGTCCCTCACAAGGCCCGTTCCGGACGGACGTCCGAGGCGGCGCTCCAAAGGTGATGACCGCGACGTCCCCGATGAAGCTCACAAGTAGTCGAAAGACTGAGTGTGATGACCTCGTGGAAAATGAATACGGCTCACCGGCGGACCTCCTCCTGCCTCACCCGAAGGCGAATTGTCGATTGCAAGAGCGCGCAGCGGATTGCTCGACCGGAACTGCCACCCGAAACAGAATCAGAACAAACCAAGGTGCTCACAACCAAGAGCGCCACAGGACACGACTGTCCTTGACTGACAGGCCACTTCATTGTCGGGGACGGGGGACGGGTGCGGACGGGGGACGGGTGCGGGGATGGAGACGGGAACGGGGCAACGGAGGCTTTGGGCCTGAAATCACTTTACAGTCGACCCGCCATCCGTATACTCCCGCGTCCTTCACAGGCAAACCCCCGCCGCGGAGCAACTTGGTCGCGGCAAACGAAGCGGGAGACGACATGTACGCGGTCATTCAAACAGGCGGAAAGCAATACAAGGTCGCAAAAGGCGACAAGCTCCGCGTCGAGAAGCTCCTCGGCAACATCGGTGACACGGTCACCTTCGACACAGTGCTGCTGCTAGGCGGCGAAGCCATCAAGCTCGGCCAGCCCACAGTTGCCGGCGCCAAGGTCGAAGCGAAAATCACCGCGCAAGATCGAGACAAGAAGATCATCGTCTTCAAGTTTCGTCGCCGGAAAAACTACCGCCGCAAGAACGGGCATCGCCAACCGTTCACCGCACTAGAAATCACCGAGATCAAGGGCTGACGGCACGTCCGCGCCCCACTAGAAGGACTTCGTCATGGCTCACAAAAAAGGTGCAGGCTCTACACGCAACGGTCGCGACAGCAATTCGCAGCGTCGTGGCGTCAAGGTGTATGGCGGCGAGACAGTGACCGCAGGCAGCATCCTCGTTCGCCAAGTCGGCTCGACGATCGCTCCAGGCAAGAACGTCGGCCTCGGCAAAGACTACACGCTGTTTTCGCTCGTCAACGGCGTCGTCAAGTACGAGTGGC
>JAYVXK010000261.1:0-7490 GCA_043785265.1 Myxococcales bacterium
GGGCTCAAGGGCGACGTGCTCGATGGGCGCGCGAAGGCGCCGTCGCTCGATCTGGTGCTTCCGGGTGCCAACAAGGCGCTCGTCGCGTTGGTCGACTCATTGCTCGAACCCGATCCATCCAAGCGTCCTCGCTCCGCGGAGTCCGTGTCCTGGGAGCTCGAACGCATTCGCCGTGAGATTGCAGGGCGATCGCGACCCTTGCCGCCCGAGAACATTGGTCCGTTCCGCGGGCTCGCGCGCTTCGAAGAGGGAGACCGCGACGTGTACTTTGGTCGCGCCGTAGAGGTCGCTGCTGCGGTCGAGATGATGCGATCGCGCGGGCTCGTCGCGTTGATCGGACCGTCAGGCAGCGGCAAGAGCAGCTTGGCGCGCGCAGGTGTGTTGCCTGCGATCCTGGATGGTGAACTCGGCGGTTGGCCCAAGGCGTGGGACGCCGCCACCTGCACTCCGCTTGCTCGTCCCAACGAGTCCATCGCGCGCGCTCTCGATAAAATCGTCCCCGACGCGCACATGCTCGAACCCGAGGTTCTCGTCGATCGACTCAAAGAGCGAGTGCGGGCAGACGGGCGTGGCGTCGTGATCCTCGTCGATCAACTCGAGGAGCTCGTCACGATCGCGAACGAGGAAGGTCGCGACTACCTCGCGCGTCTCTTGGGCATCATCGGGCAGACGCCGATCCCTGGTGTTCGTGTGATCGTCGCCGCGCGCCGCGATCTGTTGGACCCGCTGTTGGCGCTGCCCGAGCTCGGTCGCACTCTCGCGCGAGGCACCTTGTTGGTCTCGCCCATGAGCGCGGCGACATGGGGAGAAGTCATCGACCAAGCCCTGTCGGCTTATGGATATTCGCTCGAAGACGAAGCCCTCCGCGCGGAGCTTCTCTTGCAACTCAAGAACGTCGCGGACGCGATGCCGCTCGTTCAATTCGCGCTCACGCAGCTGTGGTCGGAGCGCGATCGCAGCGCAAAAAAGGTCACGCGCGCGGCGTTGAACAAAGTGGGAGGCATTGCTGGCGCGCTCGAGCGACACGCCGAGGCGAGTATCGATCTCGTCAAGGCCGTGTCCAAGAACGCGAGCGAGTCGCCCATCGACGTGGCGCGCGCGCTGCTTCTCGAATTCACGACCCCACAAGGCACGCGCGCGACCAAGACGATCGAAGAACTCGAGATCGCGGCCCCGTCGCCCCTCTTGTCTGCGGTGCTCGACGTGCTCGAAGAAAATCGTCTCGTGATTCGAGAGCCCGAGGGACTCACACTGGCGCACGAAGCGCTCTTGCATTGGGAGAGACTGCGCGAGTGGGTAGACACCGCGCGCGTCGACCGCGAACTCATCGCCGAGATCGAGCAAGACGCTCGTCGGTGGGACCGCAGCGATCGCGATGACACGATGCTGTGGAAGGGTCAGCGCGCCCTGAGCGCGGAGGAGCTAATCGAGCGCGGAGCTCGCCTGTCGACGCTCGGCAAAGAGTTCGTCCAGCGAGCGCTGAAGGCGATGGCCGACGCGAGGCTTGCGCGCGATCGTGGCCTTCGGGCGCGTGTCATCTCTGTCGCGGCGTTCGTCCTCGTAGTCATCGGCGCAGTGTTCTCGGGTGCATACGCAAACAACGACCACCAGAGGATCGCAGAAATTCAAAAGGCACAAAACGACGCTCACGCGGCACTCTTGCGAGCCAAGGCGCTCAACGCGATGGTCGGAGATCACGACGCGGCCGAGCTTCTCTTCGCGCGGTCTCTGCAGCTCGCCAACGATCCCGATACCCGCATGCAGCTGCTCTCGGAGCGACTCAGCGGTCGCACGACCGTCAAGAGACTGTTTCACAGCCAATCGAAGGTGGCGACCGGGGCGATTCTCTTCAAGCCCGATGGCAGCATCGCGATGACGTGGGACGGCTCCTCTGATGTTCATGTCTGGGACTTGATCATTGGACGCGAAGTCGAGACGAACCTCCCCCACCATGTGAGCCTCTTGCCCGTTTTCGACTCCACGTGGAGTTCGCTCGCTCTCGTGACGGAGGACGATGTCCTGCACACGTACGACGTGACGCACCTCGCAAAGCCTGACCTCCAGGGCGAAGTCCGTGTGCCCAGTCTGCAGCAAGTGGTCATCGCCGGCGGGCCCTACGCCGACGACGCGCGCGTGGTCGTGTACGCGAGCGACAGCTTGTTGTCGTGGGACCTTCACCTGAAAGCGTCGGAGAAGCACGAGCACATCGCCACAGGCGTGATGGGTCCTGACGACGATCTGTCAGGCCTCATCATCAAGCCGTCGAGTGACTCCAAGCAGGTGGAGCTCGTATCGGGCGACACGGTGCTCGATCTCAATCCCACGACACTGCTGCCGGCCACCACCGACCGCGTCGAACTGCGAAAAGACTCCGTCGTGGCTGATCTGCTCGTCGCGTCGAGCCCAGACGGTCGATGGAGAGTCGGGCCCGACACCGAAGGCGTCCTGCGTGTCGCGCAAATGGGTGGCAGTGATCTGTCGAAGGGGCGCGTGATCGATTGCGCGCCTGCACAAGCCGTCGCGTTCTCGCCGCAGTCGAACCGCTTGGTGTGTCTCAAGTACGATCACTCGCTCGAGATCTGGAGCGTCGAGCAAGGCACGAGCGCTGAACTCGCTGCAGACAGCGACAGCGCATCGTCGGGCGCACCCTCGCTCCAGTATTCTGCAGACGGCCAACAACTGCTCCTCTCGCGCGGCGACGCGATGGTCTTCGACGCAGCCGGAACGATGACTCTCGCGAGTGACGATCGCGCAGTTGGCGCGTCGAGCGACTTCAGCAAGATCGCGTTCGTGCACACGGTGGGACCCAAGCGAGAGATTTCCTTCCGCCATGGCGAACAAGAAGTGAGCACCCTCGCCGCGCAAACGTACCTCGGAGATGGCTCGGCCGGAAAAGCCCTCTCGCCTGCTGGACGCTACTTCATCGGAAGCGACCTGAAAGTGAACGACCTCAAGGACAAGGCGCCCAAGATCTATGACGAGCTCTTGACCGACATGGCGTTCACCGCAGACGGTCGGACGTTGGCGATCGCTGGCTTCGCGTCCAATCGCATCGTGCTCTTGGAACAAGGCGAGACGTTGAGCCGCATTCTCGCCGGCCCCGCCGCGCGCGTCCGATCGGTAGGTTTTGGACCCAGCGGACAGATGCTCGCGAGCGGTTACGAGGACGGCACTGTCGTCGTGTGGAGACTACGCGGCGGCGATCCGCTTCGCTTCCATGCAAACGATCGCGCGGTGGTGGGTGTGGGCGTGACGTCTGCTGGCGACATCGTCACGCGAGGCCAAGACGACAAGCAGGTGCAACTCTTCAACGGCGTGACCGGTGCGCCGCAGAAGCAACTCGACGCGGGGTCGGAAGTGCTGGCCTTCGCCGTGAGTCCACGGAGTGAACTCGTCGCCGCATCGAGCGGCACCAAGGTCACTCTGTTTAGCGCAGATGCAAAGCAAGAGATCTCGAGCGACGCACCCGTGGTGGCGCTCGCGTTTTCGGACGACGGCGTGCACCTCGCGCTCGGCACCGATCATGGCGACGTGCGTATCTTCGACGCGCAATCACTTCATGAGGAGGCACGTATTCACGCTGTGCGAGGCGCAGTGCTGGGCCTTGCGTTTCAAGACGACCACATCGTGTTGGCGGGTGCTCCGCTGGGAGGCAGCGCGACAGAAGTCCCTGTCGATGAGGCACGCGTTCACAAGAGGCCGGCACCTCGCGCGACGGACCACGTCGTGTCGGCCGCCACGGCGCTGGATGCCCCTACTTCGCGACTGGTGAGTTGGGCATGGCTGGACAAGCAGTCCGCGCCCAAGCCGTTCGAGCCAGACCGCACGACCAAGCTCTTCGCCGTCGATCCCGCACAGCACCAAATCGCCGGCAGCGAATTGGATGGCGACTCTGCCAGCGGCTACTTGCTCGGAAAGGACCAAGCGGTTGTGGCTCGCGACCTCGGGCAAGACTTCTTGGCGGACAGTCTGGTGTTCAGCGCAGATGGTCGTCGCGTCACGGGCACTGCGTCCAACGGTGACTTCTTGGTCTTTGGCGAGGCACCCAGCGACGACGCGCATTGGTGGTTGGACCTTCGCGTCGTGAAATCCCCCAAGGCTGCAGAAGGGATTGCGCGACGCATGGCGTTCGCTCCTGATGCGCGCTCGTTCGCCGCGATCGATCCGGAAGGCGAAGTCAGGATCTATCGCGTGGACCTCAGCGGCATCACGGCGCTGTCGCGCACGCTCAAGGCTTCGGCAAAGACGCTCGCGTACGACAGCAACCTCGTCGCCACGGCGAATGACAGCGGCGATGTCATCTTGTGGAATGTCGCAAATGGCGACCGCCTGGCGGTCCTTCACGGTGACGACGAAGACACCAAGGCAGCGCGCATTTCTCTGTCGCCTGATCACAGCTCGCTCTCCGTGCTGACGCCCAAGGGCACACTTCGACGCTGGAATCTGGCGGATATCCGCCACGTGATGACCGCCAGTCCAGACGTACTCTTTGCAGAGGCGACCGAAGAAACCGGTTTGATTTTGGAAGGTGACAATCCCGTTCCGCGCCACAGCCTGGACTCAGCGCGTTTACCTTTGTTGAAGGGTGACGTGGAGGCGGCCATGCGTCGCGCGTTGGACGCCCGTCTCGTGAGCAATGGCGATCCGCTCACGGACGTCACGCTCACGCGCCTCTTTGGTCCGTACGCGAACCTGGAAGCGGTCATGCGCGATCACACGGCGGCGGTGACCGCGGTTGCGTTCAATCCAGACGGCTCGCGATGGGTGTCAGCGAGCCAGGATGGCACCGCACGCCTGTCGGCAGGCAAGCAGACGTTAGCGGTCATGGAAGGACAAGACTCGCTCGGAGTGGCGGTGTTCAGCCCAGACGATCGCTTCGTGCTCACAGGGAGCGAGCGTGGTGATGTCACTCTCTGGAATGCGAAGACCGGTGAACTCAAGCGCCGGTTGAAGGGTCACGGGGCTCCGGTTCTCGGAGTCGCGTTCTCTTCGGACCACCACCTCGCGGTGACGAGCAGCGCGACCTCCGTCATCGTGTGGGACCTGGACAACGAGAAACCTCTTGTGCGATCGAGTGGCTTCGCAGGCACGATATCGAGCGTGGCGTTCGAGCCCAACGGGCGTCGCTTGTTGCGAGTGGCGACCGACAGCGCGACGATATGGGACGTCGATGCCATGGCCGCCTCCGTCGCGCGCGGAGTCGAACTCAAAGATCCGCAGAAGCAAGTGGACGCGCCCAAAGGCGAGCGGTTCTTGGTCGGCGCTTGGTCGCCTGACAACAAGAGCATCGCGCTTGGATTGGCGAGCGGCGTTTTGCAAACTTGGGATCCTTCCCTTTCGACCCCAGATCGCACGATGAAGCTGACCATGGAGCAACAGATCGGCGAGACGGTGACGAGCCTCAGTTATCGCGCTGACGCGCAGCTCCTCGCCGCGTCGAGTGACGAAGCGATCGTCGTGGTCGAGGCCGCGACCAAGCGAGTTCGCTTTGCCTTCCCCTTCAGGCATTCGCGCGGGTGGTTCGCGCACGACGACATGCTCGTCGCATCGAGGGCCGACGAGGTGCGCGTGTTCGACACGGCGAGTGGTGCAACGCTCATGGAGCTGCGCCCCCTCAAGAGCGTGACCGGCGACGTTCCTGCACCGGCCGCCATGTCGGGCGGCAGTGTGCTTACCGGATTCGCGTCGGGCGAAGTCCTCGCCTGGGCCACACCCAATGCGTCGACGCGCCCGATCGACAGGACGCTGGTGTCGCAAAGCAGCACCGAATCCTTCGTTTCGCACACGATTACTTCAGAGGGCCAGACGACAGAGCAACAGGTCGTCGGCATCGCGCCGAGCCCCGATGGCCAGCGCATCGCCATGATCGGTCAAACTGTCGCCGAGGTGTGGAACATCGCGGAAGACACCGCGCAGTCACTCGAGATACCCAGCAACGCAACCCAAGAAATGTTGCTCCGCGATGTCGCCTACAGTCCAGACGGCGCTCGCATCGCGATCTCTGCCAACGACGGAAGCGTCTCCGTGTACGACGCAATCAAGTTGGTAGAGGACGCCAATCATGCGTGCGAGACCGACGACTCGGTCTGCACTGACGAGAAAGCCCAGCCGCGCAAGCCGCTGTTCGTCCTCCATCACAAGGAGAGAGTCAGGCACGTCTGCTTTAGCCCAGACGGCAAGACGCTCGCGAGTGTGAGCAAAGACGAGATGGTAGGTTTGTGGAACGCCACGACTGGCGCGGCGCTGCATCCGCTGATGGCTGGGCACAAGAGCTACATCTTTGACTGCGAGTTCGATGGGAAGGGCGCGCGACTCGCGACGTCGGCCTCCAACGGCAGCGTGCGCGTATGGGATGTGGCCACCGGCACCGCGCTACCGGCACCATCCGGAGTCGCCGTCAACGCGCTCTACGTCGACCTGAGCCCGGACGGCGAGAGCGTGGCTGCGGCGGGCGACGATCGCAAAGTGCACGTCTGGGACGCGAGCACAGGACTTCTCCGGCGAGACTTTGATCTCGACGGTTTCGCAGGTGCGATGCGTTTCGACCCGTCTGGCACCAAGCTCGCGGCGAGCACAATCGAAGGGAGCACCAAAGTTTGGGACGTAAAAACAGGCGCGCCCAAGTTCTCAGTGGCGGTACGCGATGGCGACAGCACTTCGCTCGAGTGGAGTCTCGACGGACAGCTCTTGGCGATCGTGTTTGGAGGGCGCGGCACGCAGGTCGTCGACGGCGAGACTGGGGCGTTGCTCTGGTACCTGGCCGACCAACAAACCGATTTGCGCTTCATGTCGCGCGGAAGACTCGCGACGTTCTCAGGCACGGAGGTCATCGTTCGCCCAGTGTTGCCATTCGCGACTCCACCCGCTGTGCAAGGCGGTGGTTCGGGGCAACTTCTATTCGCCCTCGGCGTTCATCCGCTGACCGTGTCTGGAAGTGAGGCCACGTGGCGCGGCGCCGACGGTGTCCTCTCGCGATTCACCAGTCGCATCGGCCTCATCAGCACAGTGGCCAGTTCGCAAGATAGCCAACGGTTCGCGATCGCCACCAGCGGCGTGATTCAGGGCTGGAGCGAACGCGGCATCGAGGCGCCGCTCCGTCAACCTTCCACTCTTCCCGGGGCGTCGGTCTGGTTCGCGCAGTTCGTCGACGACGCCACGGTGGTCACGAGCGGCTGGGACCAGACCGTCAAGATTTGGGACGCAGCGACGGGCACGGTCCGGAGAAGCGTCGATACGACCCTGCCGGCTTACGATGGCTTCTTGAGCCCGGCTCGCGATCGCATCGCCATCGTCTCTCGCGCGCGCATCCAGATTCGCGCGACGTCGACCGGCGAACTCACCGCGGTCGTCGACGGGTTGTTCCGCGATCAACCCTCGGTCGAGTGGAGCGCTGACGGCGGACGCATCCTCGCCTACGACAGCACGTACATCGGCATGTGGGACACAGCGAGCGGCGCGATGATCGCCATGATCGACCGTCCGTTTTATGG